>JAJFTJ010000004.1 GCA_021373015.1 Nitrospiraceae bacterium | reverse complement strand
GTAGACGACATCAAATTCATGACAGGGTACAACGTAGAGACAGTAATAGCAACAGAATCTGCATTGATAAATGCAATAACAACATATTATGGAGGAAGAGGAGAAGGATTGGTCTCTGCTAAACAACAAATGGCAGGCACAACAATGAAACTTGAGGCAAAAGATTATACCCTTTCTGATGAAGAGTTGGGCAGTAACGAGGACATGTCTTTTAACGAAGGACCTATGGTTGATGTGGATGAATTTGACAAGGTTGTTGGAGATGCGCTTGATGACATAGAGCAGGTTTCTGAAGTAGATGACAAGTTTTCTGGCAAAGGAGATGTTGAGGAACCAATAGTAAAACTTGTAAGCGGGATACTTATTAATGCGATTAAATTAGGCGCTAGCGATATACATATTGAACCATATGAAACATCATTAAGAGTGAGATTCAGGGTTGACGGTGTTCTTGCCCTAGCCATGAATCTTCCGTTGAAGGTAAAAAATTCTGTTACATCAAGATTAAAGATAATGTCAAAGCTTGATATTGCCGAGAGAAGGCTGCCTCAGGATGGAAGAATCAAGTTGAGGCTTGGCAAGAAGAGAGAAGTAGATTTTCGTGTCTCTATTCTGCCTTGTCTTTTTGGCGAAAAGACGGTTATGAGAATCCTTGATAAAACTTCCTTGCAGGTTGATTTGACAAAACTGGGGTTTGAAGAAGCTCCTCTTCAGAAATTCATGGAGGCTTTGAATAAGCCTTATGGGATGATACTTGTTACAGGGCCAACAGGAAGCGGTAAGACGACTACTCTATATTCTGCGCTCAATCACCTTAACAAGCCTGATATTAATATTATGACCGCTGAGGACCCTATAGAATATAATTTTCTTGGTATAAATCAGGTTCAGATGAAGGAAGAGATAGGACTCACTTTTGCAAGCACACTCAGGGCTTTTCTCAGACAGGCGCCGGATATTATTCTTGTTGGAGAGATTCGTGATTTTGAAACAGCAGAGATTGCTGTCAAGGCAGCGCTGACAGGACACCTTGTTTTAAGTACGCTTCATACAAATGATGCGCCGGGCAGCATAAGCAGATTGCTTAACATGGGTGTCGAGCCATTTTTAGTATCATCCTCTGTTATAATGATAATGGCTCAGAGGCTAGCAAGAAAAATATGCAGTCAGTGCAAAGAAGAAGAAAAGATTCCTAATCATACTTTGATCGATTTGGGTTTTTCAGAAGAACAGGCAAAAACTGTCAAGTGTTATAAGGGGAAAGGATGTAATGTTTGCAATAATTCCGGATATAAAGGAAGAGTCGCCCTTTATGAGGTTATGCTTGTTGATGAAGAGCTTCGCAGGCTTATACTTGAAGGAGCTTCAGCAGATGAATTAAAGAGATCCGCAGTAAGAAGCGGCATGAAGACCTTAAGGATGAGCGGTCTCACAAAAATTACAGAGGGAGTTACTACGATAGAAGAGGTTCTGAGGGTTACTTTTAAGGATTAAGATATACGATAATAGGGAGGAATATAAATGGCAACATTATATGACCTGTTGAAGACAATGATAGAAAAGGGGGCATCTGACCTCCATATCACAACAGGAAGTGCGCCCAGAATCAGGATTGACGGCAGACTTCTGCCTCTGGATCAGCCGCAGCTTGGACCCGCTGACACAAAAGCTCTTTGCTACAGCATTCTTACTGATGCGCAAAAACATAAATTTGAAGAGAATAATGAACTGGACCTTTCTTTTGGAGTAAAAGGGTTGAGCAGGTTTAGGGCAAATATATTTATGCAGAGAGGCGCAGTTGCCGGAGCATTCAGGACTATCCCTTTTCAGATAAGAACATTCCAGGATTTGGGCCTACCTGAAATTGTAAATGATTTAGTTAAAAAACCCAGAGGTCTTATTCTTGTTACTGGACCAACTGGGAGCGGAAAATCTACTACGCTTGCAGCCATGATAGATATTATAAATTCACAGCGAAGCGATCATATAATGACAGTAGAAGACCCTATAGAATATCTTCATCCGCATAAAAAATGTCTTATTAACCAGAGAGAGGTTAATGCTGACACTGCTTCCTTTAAGGCAGCATTGAGATATGTTTTAAGACAGGATCCTGATGTTGTTCTTATAGGTGAGATGAGAGATTTGGAAACCATAGAGGCTGCGCTTACTGTTTCAGAAACAGGCCACCTGACGCTTGCCACGCTTCATACAAATTCAGCTGTACAGACCATAAACCGTATTATTGATGTTTTCCCGCCGCATCAGCAGGAACAGATCAGGGTTCAACTGTCTTTTGTGCTTGAAGGCATATTAGCCCAACAGCTTATTCCAAAGAGAACCGGACAGGGAAGGGCTCTTGCTATCGAGCTGCTTATTCCAAATCCTGCGATTAGAAATCTTATCAGAGAAGATAAAATTCACCAGATATATTCAATGATGCAGACAGGCCAGACAAAATTCGGAATGCAGACAATGAACCAGTCATTATTTGAACTTTATTCAAAGGGACATCTGTCTTATGAAGACGCAGTTGCCCGTTCGAGTGTGCCTGAGGAATTAATAACGATGCTGCAGAGGGCATCCTCAGCTACTACGAATAAAGGAAGGGGGTAATAAATGCCAACAGTATTCCAGTGGTCAGGGAAAAATGTCAAAGGGATAATAGAATCAGGAGAGATTTCAGCAGGATCGAAAGATGAAGTTATATCTCAGCTCAGAAGAAAGAATATAATTCTTACCTCAATCTCTGAAAAGAAGGAAACAAAAAAATTATTTGGGGGAATTGGAGGAGGCAGGGTTAAGGATAAAGACATTGTTGTTTTTACAAGACAGTTTTCTACTATGATCGATGCTGGACTGCCTCTTGTACAGGCGCTTGAGATACTTTCGCAGCAGGTAGAAAGCAAAACACTGGCAAGAGTTCTTCTGCAGATCAAAGAGGATGTTGAAGCTGGCGCAACATATGCTGATGCATTAAAAAAACATCCGAGAGTTTTTACTGAACTGTATGCAAATATGGTTGCAGCAGGGGAGTCTGGAGGTATACTGGACACCATTCTTAACAGGCTTGCAGCGTATATAGAAAAGTCAATGAAGCTTAAAAAGAAAGTTAAGGGCGCTATGGTATATCCTGCTGTTGTTACTACTGTCGCGATCGGAGCCATAGCAGTCATAATGATATTTGTTGTCCCAACATTTTCTAAAATGTTTGCTACTATGGGAGGAACTCTGCCTACTCCTACACTAATAGTTATAAAACTTAGTCATTTTCTTGCAGGCATTGGAGGTCTTGTTTTGGCAGGACTTATTATTGGACTGGTTGTTTTCATTGTACAGTTCAGGCGTACAGAAAAAGGAAAAACTATAATCGACAGTTTATTGCTCAAACTGCCTGTATTTGGTGTGCTTATACAGAAGGTTTCTGTTGCAAAATTCACTAGAACACTCGGCACTCTGGTAAGCAGCGGAGTACCTATACTAGACGGTCTTGAGATAACCGCAAAAACATCAGGAAACAAAGTTGTTGAATATGCGATCATGGATGTAAGAAAATCAGTAACAGGCGGTAAGACATTGGCGGAACCATTAATGAAAGCAAAAATCTTCCCTCCAATGGTCACTCATATGATCTCTGTAGGTGAATCAACAGGAGCGCTTGACGCAATGCTGTCGAAGATCGCTGATTTTTATGATGACGAAGTAGATTCAGCGGTTTCTAACCTTACTGCGATGATGGAACCTATGCTCATGGTTTTTTTAGGAGGCTCCGTAGGTTTTATAGTTATCGCAATGTATATGCCAATATTCAAACTGATTACGCTTATAAAATAGAAAAGCGTTTTTTGAATTTGAAGGTTTGCAATGTACATTTGGGATTACAAGGTTAAAAGTGACTTTTCAGCATAATGATAATCCTCTGATAAGAAAACTGAAAGCCCTTATTACTGTAAGGGTGGTTTTTATTACAATCCTTCTCGGTTCTTTTTTTGTTTTTCAAATTGAATACAAAAGTTTTACAAACCTGTGGGCTGTATCAAATTTCATTGCAGTTCTCTATACATTAACAATAGTCTACTCAGTTTTTTTCAGCAAAATAAAAGACTACAACCGTTTTGCATATGTCCAGATAATTACTGACATACTGGCTGCTAATGCACTTTTATATCTCACAGGAGGCATAGAGAGCTGGTTTTCATTCCTGATTCTTTTGACCGTAATGTCATCAAGTGTTGTTTTAGGCAGAAGGGCTGGGTATATTGCAGCGACCCTCAATAGTATTCTTTATGGTTTAATAATTGATCTTCAGTACTACCGAATATTACCGATATCCTATGATTCAGCGCTTAGTGAAAAAGATTTTTTATATAATATATTTGTTCACATATCTGCATTCTATCTTCTTGCTTTTTTGAGTGGATATCTTTCTTCAAGACTTGAGAAAGCAGATTACGATCTGAAGAAACTTTCATTATTCAACAAGGAACTTATAGAAAATATTCCAAGCGGCATATTTTCTGCGGATGTAAAAGGCAGGATCCTGATTTTTAATAAAGCTGCGGAAAATATTACCGGCATACAAAGAGCAGATGCATTCAATAAAAAGATAAACGAGATATTCCCTTTTCTTGGTATTCTTGATAACGCTAATAACATAGAAGGCGCCATAAAAAATATCTTTGGAGAAAATAGAATAATCAGCCTTAATGTTTCCTCCCTGCAGTCTCTTTTTGGAGAAGAAACAGGATTTATCGGTATCTTTCAGGACATTACTGATATGAAAAAAATGGAGATAGACATAAAAAACAAAGAGAAGTGGGCAGCTATAGGAGAGCTTTCTGCAAATATTGCACACGAGATAAGAAATCCCCTGGCATCTATTAGGGGCTCAGTAGAAATGCTAAAGGAAAACAAGATTACAGATGAACAAAAACAAAAGCTTACAGAGATAGCCCTTAAAGAAATGGAAAGGCTGAATAATACAATAACAGATTTTTTGAAATTCTCAAGCCCTAGGCCGGCAGAATTCAGCTTATCTGACATTAATGTTACGCTGGGTGAAACCATAGAGCTTCTTGAGAATACTGTTTCTATGCCTGATAATGTTCTTATAATAAAAAATTTTGGTGGTTCTCTGTGGTTCAATGCGGATCACCAAAAGTTACGTCAGGTGTTTTGGAATCTTGCCATGAATGCTGTCGAGGCAATGCCTGAAGGCGGAGAACTTTTTGTCAGCACAATAAAAAATTCTGATAATGTAGAGATAAACTTTGAAGATACAGGGATGGGAATCCCAATGAAAAATATCAAAAAAATCTTTTATCCTTTTTTTACCACTAAAGCTGGAGGGACAGGGCTTGGACTTGCTATAGCATACAGAATTATTGAAGAACATAAAGGAAGGATAGATATAACTGACAATAAAGGACACGGAACTATTATCAGAGTTATAATACCCAATGCAGATGGAAAGCCTTAATAAAGGCAGGATTTTAATAGTTGAAGACGAAAAGAGCATGCGGGAAGTCCTTAACATGCTTCTTGAAGGGGAAGGTTATTATGTAACTGCTGCTAAAGACAGTACTGAAGGAATGCATTTTATAAATAAAGATATATTTGACATGGTGATAACAGACATAAGAATGCCGGAGATTAGCGGTTTCGAAATTTTAAAAAAAGTTAAAGATATCTCTCCTGACACAATTGTGATAATGATAACAGCATTTGGCACCACTGAATCTGCGATCGAGGCTATGCAGATGGGTGCATATGATTATATTCATAAACCATTCAAGATTGATGAGATCAGGCTAGTAGTAAAAAAAGCTTTTGAAAAAAGAAGACTCAGCGAAGAAGTTTCCATACTCCGAGAAAAGATTAAGACAACGTATGAACTTGGGAATATATTCTGGAAGAGCTCCACAATGCAGGATCTCTTGAATATTATCCCAAGAATTGCCCGTAGTAGCTCTAATGTTCTTGTAACAGGCGAAAGCGGAACAGGAAAGGAACTTGTGGCAAACGCCATTCATAACCTCAGCCCGAGAAACAACAAAAGTTTTGTGGCAGTCAATTGCGCTGCTTTTCCAGAAGGGCTTCTTGAAAGTGAACTTTTTGGGCACATGAAGGGCGCATTCACAGGCGCTGCATATAATAAGCAGGGGCTTTTTGAAGTAGCAGACAGCGGAAGTATTTTTCTGGATGAGATATGCGATATGCCTGTTAATCTACAGGCCAAGCTTCTCAGGATTCTTGAGAACAATACTTTCAGGCGTGTTGGCGGCACCAGTGATATTAAAGTGGATGTAAGAATAATTTCAGCTACCAATAAAGATATTAAAGAAGAAGTAACGGCCGGGAGATTTAGGGAAGACCTTTATTACAGGCTGAATGTTGTTCCATTACATATTCCTCCGCTGAGAGAAAGACAAGAGGATATCCCGCTTCTGGTTGAAAATTTTTTGAAAAAATTTTCAACTGTTAACAGAAAGGTTTCTGCTGATGTAATGAGACTTTTTATAGAAAATCCATGGCCTGGTAATGTCAGAGAGCTTGAAAATGTGATTGAGCGTATACTTTTATTGACTGACAAAAAAGAGATAACAGTTGATGATCTGCCTAAAGAGATTATCGGTTATTCAGCATGCCACGAATCACTCCCTGATCTTACGGACAGGGGCTTGGATTTAGAGGAAATAATCACAAATATTGAAAAAAAATATCTTTTGGATGCACTAAGAATGGCAAATGGAAGCAAAACAGAAGCTGCAAAACTGCTCAATCTGTCTTTTCGTTCTTTTAGACACAGACTTTCTAAATACTCCCTGAAACAGCTATGAAAAATCGGAGTTTTGGCTTGACAAAACATACTCTTCTTGATAGTGTTTACTGCAGTCATCCTTTTATATTTTTTAACGAAAGGAGGGGAATTGATGACAAAGGCTGAGTTAATTGACCGAATAGCCTCAACCACAGGATTGAACAAAACACAGGCTGCAAAAGCAGTAGATTCAACTCTTAATGCAATAAAAACTGCCTTGAAAAAGGGTCAGAAAGTTACACTTATCGGTTTTGGTACATTTTCTGCAGCAAAGCGTAAAGCAAGAAAAGGCCGTAATCCAAGAACAGGTCAGATTATTAATATACCTGCTGCCAAAGTGCCGAAATTTATAGCTGGTCAAGCATTAAAGGATGCATTGAAATAATTCATTTCCAAATTTAGAAATTATCCATGGGAGCAGCTTTAAGCTGCTCCCATTTGATTTTATTCCTACTGTCTGACCATCTCTTGTTTTATGAATTTTTCTTCGTCTTCCTTTGTTTTAATCCTGCCTCTGAGTTTTTCGTCAATCAATTTCTCAAAAAGTCTTGAATAAAGCGGCCCTGGTCTTACTCCCATTTTTTTAAGGTCATTTCCATCAAGAAAGGGTTTTGTTTTTCTTAATTCAATTAAATAATGAGATATGGTTTTTTGTTTAGTTTTGTCTTTGCATATAGCCATTGAAAAGAGCAATATCTCAAGGCTGATATCCTTCAAGAGATGATATGTTTTTACGTTATTATCAAATGATATTTTTTTGAGAATTTCTTTTCCCACAGCAATCCCGTTTATTATTGTCTGTTTTGTTTTTAAAGACATGTTAAGTCTTTCAGCTGAGACCTTTTTTTCATTTTCTTTCAGTTCTGACAGCAAAGCCATAATGTAAACTATTCCCTTATCAGGAATTTCTTCAAGATAAAGAAGATTAAACCATGCAAGTGTTTCAAAAACAGATTGTAATGAGGATTCAAGCTCATTAGTAAAAGTCAGAGAAGGATTTATTACTTTTAATAAGTCGAATTCTGAAAGTTTCTTCAGTGTTTTTACAGGATACTTTTCATTAAATGTGAGTATGAGTTCATCGTAAAGCCTTTCTCCTGAAAGCTTGCCGAACATATCTATTTTCAAGGTGGTTTTTATTAAATTTTCTGTGTGTTTGCTCAGTTTGAATCCAAATCTCTCAGAAAACCTTATTGCCCTGAATGCACGAGTCGGATCTTCTACAAAACTAAGATTATGGATAACTCTTATAATCTTATCCCTGAGATCGCGCTGGCCTCCAAAAAAATCTATTAACAATCCGAAATCCTTATGGTTTAACTTAACTGCCAGAGTGTTAATAGTAAAATCTCTTCTATAAAGGTCTTTTTTTATTGAAGATGTTTCGACTATTGGAAGGGCTGCCGGTGATTCGTAATATTCTGTTCGGGAAGTTGCAATATCAAGACTATGTTTTCCTATGCTTATTTTTGCAGTTCCAAATCTTTTGTGTGTTTTTATCTTTGCTTTAAGTTTCTCTCCAAGAGTTTTAGCAAAGAAAATTCCATCCCCTTCCACAACAATATCGATATCAAGATTCTGTTCCCCTCTAAGCAGATCTCTGACAGAACCTCCGACAAGATAAACATTTACCTTTAATTCGTCTCCTGTTTTGCCAGTCAGCTTTAAAAGACTGTAAATCTCTGATGGAAATTTTTCTCTTAACAATGAAGAAAGATTTCTCGTAAAAGAGGTCCTGCCTATAACCTCATGTTTGCCTATCCTACTGCGCTTCAAAAAATCTTCATACATTGTACGAAGAAGGTCTGTTCTTGTTATTGCTCCAATGATCAGATCGTTTTCTATAACAGGCATGAATCTCTGATTCTGAGCTACCATAATATGTTCTATTTCCCTAATTGGTGTGTTGGCTGTAACTGTGGAGGCGTCTGTTGTACAGAAATCTATTGCCTTGCTTTTTCCAAGTCTGTGAAATAGAGCTTTTTCAACGACCTCTCTTGAGATGAGACCTGTGTATTTCAAATTTTTCATGACAGGCAGGACATTAACGCCATATTTAGTCATTGTCTTCTCTATTTCCTTTATGGTGCTGTTCCAGTCTGTAGAAATTACAGGTGTTGTCATGATGTCAGATGCTGTTTTTTCAGGTTTTACATGAAGCTCTATTTTCTTTATAAGGCGCTCTTCAATAATCTCAATAGATGCTTCTTTTATTGTTGCAGATGCTGCTGATGGGTGTCCGCCTCCGTTAAATTCTTTTAATATATCAGCTGCGTTTAGTTCAGGGGCTCTGCTCCTTGAGACAATGAGTATTTTGCCTTCAATTCCTAATATTAAAAAAACAGCATCGATTGGTTCCATATCCATTATTCTGTGAGCAAGATGCGCTGCATCTCCCGAGTAGCTCTCGCGAGTTGCTTTTGCTATTTTAATTCTTATGCCTTCAATAATAAATTCTTTGGAAGACTGCAGCAGTTCATTTAAAATATCCAGTTCTTCTCGGCTGAGGTCTACTGTTAAAAAATTTGATACTATATTCAGATTTGCGCCATGCTTTACAAGATAGGCTGCTGCCAGCAGGTCTCTTTCAGTAGTTGAAGGAAAAGTCAGGGAACCGGTTTCTTCGTAAATGCCCAGACACATAATAGTTGCTTCCATGGGAGTAGGATGTAAATTTTTTGATTTAAGTATTTCTGAAAAAATCGTTGCTGTTGCTCCTACGTTATCTATAATCTCAAAATTTCCATGGATATCGTCATTGCTGTAAGGATGATGGTCGTAGATATGTATTTCAAGGCTGGGATTTGATATTGATTCACTGAGCAGACCAATTCTGTCGGATTTTTTTGTATCGACCAGTATCAGTTTTTTTATCTCAGAAAAATTTATATCTTTGATGCGTTTAAAAACAGCAGGGTGAAATGTCTCAATAAAATCTCTTAGTTTTTTTTCTTGTGAACCTGAAAAAACTATTTCTGCATCGGTGTAGAGTTTTTTTGCTGCGATCATCGAGGCAAAGGCATCAAAGTCAGCATTTATGTGAGAGGTGATGATTTTCACGCTAGGATATACTATCTGAAAATTGCAATAGAGTCTTTGCCTTTCTTTTTAGCAAGAAGCATTGCATTGTCAGCAAGGGTAATTATATCATCTTCTTTTTTAACTTTTTTGTTAGGGTAAGAAGCAATCCCAATGCTGACAGCAATGCGGTGTTTCGTCACAAGTGATTTGAATTTGTATTTGTTAAAAGCTGTTCTAAGTCTCCTGGCTTCTGCAAGAGCTCCTTCTTCAGATGTCTGCGGAAGAAACATAATAAACTCATCACCGCCATATCGTGCGAATATATCGCATTTTCGCGTGTGTTTTCTGATGTATTGCGCAAATTCTCTGAGAACAGCATCTCCGGTTCTGTGACCATATGTGTCGTTTATTTTTTTGAAGTTATCTATGTCGAACATTATGCATGCAAAGGGTATTTTATGTCTGGATGCCCTGTTGAATTCTTCGCTGAGTCTGCCATAGAAATATCGTATATTATAGATACCTGTTAAATAATCTTTTGCTGCACACTTTTCTAGTTTTAATTTTTCGACATTAAGTTTTTCATACAGGAACGAGTTGTATAAGGCGTTTGTAGAGGCGTTGGCAATAGAATGAAATAGTCTCAGTTCCTTGTCTGTAAAAGTATGTGATTTTCTTGATGTCCTGAGGAAAAGAGTGCCTATTACTTCGTGGCGAAAAATAATAGGTATGACAACAATGGATTTTATCCCTAAAGGCGCAATTATTGACCTTACTTCCTTAAGTAAAGGATCTTTCAGGGCATCTTTAATAAAAACAGTGTTTTTTGTTGCAAGGGCTTTTCTTATCTCAGGATATTTTTTAAGGTCTAATTTTATATGTGCTTTTTTTACATTTTCATATGTTGATATTACATATGCATGACTTTTTTCTTGAAGTGGAATGCTAATTATAGAGCATCTTGTGACCTCTGTTATTTCTGCAATTTTTCGTACTACAAAATATAAAACCTCAGTAGGATCGAGGGTTGATGATACAAGGTATGTCAGTTCAATTATTGTCTCAAGGTCTTTCTTCTGTGTACATACGCTTTCGACCAGGGACTTATTATTAATGGCAATGTTTATCTTATGATCGAGATCTTCTTTGTAAAAAGGTTTTATGAGGTAGGAATCGATGTTATACGTGGAAAGATAATTGATGCCTTCAGATATGTTGCCGGTCACCATTGCGATTACAGGGAAATTGATTTTTTGCATGTTAATTTTTTCTAGACTTACAGAGGTTCCAGTAATAAGCGCTACTACTGAATCATTTTTTTTGGAAACAGCACTATTAAGTGACGCTGAACTTTTCATAAAAACTACTGAATAATCAGAGCGATTTTTAAAAAAGCACTTTAAAAAATTAAGACTCTCAGTGTCTTTTTCATATACGTAGATTGTTTTCTGAAAGTTTTTTAGATCAGTTATTTTTTCCTCGAGAATTTTTTTCATGGCGCCAACATGTATTTTATTTTTATAAATGGCAAAATATCTGAAAGTTCTTTAGCGAAGTTTCCTCTCAGCATATCAAAAAAAGAGAACCGTTCTTTTTTGCTTATGACATCGGGCTCTCCTTCTATCCCTGCCATCTCGGCAGCAACGGTTATTGCATTCTCAAAAGTTCCAAGTTCATCTACAAGCCCGGCATCTACAGCTTGTCTGCCTGTGAATATTCTTCCGTCAGATATTTTTCTTACATCAGAAACATCCATGTCTCTGCCTTCGGCAACTGCATTTATGAACTGCTCATGAACGTCATCAAGCACTCTTTGTAATATAACTCTATCATCTTTTTTCATTTTTCTAAAGACTGAAGCGATATCTTTATGCCTGCCGCTTTTGATTACTTCTGTTTTTATCCCGAGTTTGTTCATAAGGCCTTCTATATTAGGTATCTCCATTATAACGCCGATTGAACCAGTAAGTGTTCCAGGATTTGCAATAATTTTGTCAGCAGGCGCTGATATGTAATAACCTCCAGAAGCAGCCACAGAGCCCATCGACACAACTACGATTTTTTCAGCTACTGCTTTTTTTACTTCTTCATATATTTCCTGAGAAGGCGCAACTCCTCCTCCCGGACTGTCTACCCGAAGGATTATTGCCTTGATTGAATTATCTTTTGTGTGCGACTTTATCTCTTGAACTGTATTTTTTGAATCTATTATCGGGCCTTCAATGTATATAACAGCGACTTTTTCAGTCAAAGAGATGTTCTTTGCAGACAGGAAAAATATTAAGCTTATTATTGCAAGTAATATTAAGATGCCTAAAAAAATCAAACAGCCTTTTTTCATTTTACCTCCGTTATTGCAATGAGAGTTTTCATACTTAACCCGATCTTTCGTTTATCGAGATCAATCTTCATTATTTTTGCCGGCAGAATATCCCCTTCCTTAAAAGGATTTTCCTGCCGTACTACTTCGGACGCATAGATGAGGCCCTCGAAACTATCTTCGATTTGCACAAACAATCCGAATTCTGTTGAATTAATTATTTTACAATTTAGAATATCTCCGAGTCTGAATCTTTTAGGTATGTCATTCAGCCATGGATCAGGGGTGAGTTGTTTGATGCCAAGCGTAATTTTTTCTTTCTCAGGTTCAATATTTAGAACCACTGTATCAACATCCTGTCCCTTCCTTAGCTTTTCCGAAGGATGTTTTATGTGTTTAGTCCATGAAATATCGGAAACATGAACGAGTCCGTCAACCCCTTCCGGCAATCCAACAAAAGCTCCAAATTCTGTTATACTGCTTATCCGACCGTTAATTGTTTGGCCAATCTTGTATCTCTGTGCGACTAAATCCCATGGGTTTGGCTTTGATCTTTTTATGCTGAGTGAGATGCGGCGGTCTTTTTTGTTTATGTTCAAAATAATTGTTTCTACAACATCTCCTAAAGAGAAGTATTTGGATGGATGCTTACGATTTGAAGACCAGTCAATTTCAGACTGGTGGACAAGTCCTTCCAACCCTTCCTCTATTTCTATAAACAAACCATATTCTGTAATATTGACGATTTTCCCCATGACCTTTTTGCCCTCGTTATAATTGTTTTCTATTGTAAGCCATGGGTCGGGATGTTTTTGCTTATATCCCAGACTAACTCTGTTGTGTTCTTTGTCGTATTTCAGCACGACAACTTCAATTTTTTCTCCGATTTTAAATATTGACGAGGGATGTTTTATCCTGCTCCAGGATATGTCTGAGATATGAAGGAGTCCGTCTATCCCTCCCATATCAACGAATACGCCGTAGTCAGTGATATTTTTCACTTTCCCAGTGATTACGGCTCCTTCTTTAAGCCTTTCAATAATTTCAGCCTTCTTAACAAGCCGTCCATCTTCACCAACAACTGCTTTATTAGAGACTATGACGTTTAGTCTGTCGCTGTTTGCCTTAAGAACTTTAAAAAGCAGTTTTTTGTTAATAAGATCCTCAGCGCCTTTGAATGTTTTCAGGTTTATCTGTGAACCAGGTAGAAATGCATTTATGCCCGAGAGATTTACTGAAAATCCGCCCTTTGTCTTGCCGGATATTATTCCCTCAACAGGAGTGCCGCTGGAAAAAGCTGACTCAATAGTTACCCATGATTTCATTTTTGATGAAGCTTTTCTGGAGAGATTGATCATGCCTGTGATATTTTTAACCTTTTCAACACAGACAATAAGATCACAGCCTTCTTTTAATTCTGCAAACTCATTAATCGAGAATTCTTCAGCAGGGATAAAGCCGTCGGATTTATATCCGATGTCTACAAGTACGCCGTCTTTTTTTATGCCTATGACTTTCCCTTTTAGTATCGAGCCCTGATGTATGGTATGTAAGGTTTCAGAATAAAGCCTTTCAAGGTCATTATTGCTAAATTCCATTTTCAGCTATCTCCCTGATTTTTTTCTCGACCTCAGAGATTATCCAATCAGGTGTTGATGCACCTGCAGTTATACCGACATTTTCGATGCCCTTTACCCATTCTGAATTCAGTTCTTCAGCTGTTTCTATGTGATATGTTGGAACAGAAAGAGACCTGCACAGTTTGGCAAGCTGTGTTGTATTTGCGCTGTTTTTGCCTCCGACAACTAACACGAGATCCACCTTTTTGGCCATCTCCTCTGTTTCCTTAAGCCTGATAGATGTCGAATTACATATAGTATTATATACCTTCACTTCATTTGCAAGCTGAACTACTTTTGAAAAGAGTTTCTTCAGCGCTTCTACAGGCTGGGTTGTCTGAACAACAATCCCGACCTTGCGTTTGATTTTTGGAAGCGGCTCGCTGTCACTTACAACCAGGACATCACCGCCTGCATAGCTCATCAGACTTTGAACTTCCGGATGATCATTGTCTCCAAGTATTATTACTTGATAACCTTCTTCGTTTAGAAGTTTTGTGTTTAGCTGGGCTTTTTTTACAAAAGGGCATGTTGCATCAATTATATTTGTGCCTTGTTCGGAAATCTGATTCATGAGCTGCAAAGGAATGCCGTGGGTTCTGATTATAAGTGTGTCGATATCTGTTTTTCTTATGTCTTCGACTGGGGAGATGCCTTTACCTTTAAGTTTTTCTATAACCTGAGGATTATGGATAATAGGCCCGAGAGTATATATGCCTTTCTTTTTTTTATCAGCCATCTCAAAGGCAATATCCACAGCTCTTTTCACGCCAAAACAGAATCCCGCTGCTTTAACAACTGTGATCTTCATGTTTTACTTATCAGCCAGTTTGCAGCTGAGGTTTTTTATCGCCTCCATTATTTTGATGCCTATTTTTTCATGAGAGTCTTTATTTGATTCATTTACATCTTCATTTATATTTATCTTATCGCCAAATATAACTTTGACTTTAACAGGTTTTGGAAATTTAGAACCTACTGGGAACGCTCTATATGTGCCGTCAATGTATGCAGGGATAATCGGGGCTTTAGCCAGCGATGCTATAACCGCAGCGCCTCTCTTCGGGCTGAGAAGATCGCCGTTTGCGCTTCTTCCTCCTTCAGGAAAAAGAACTACAAGTTCGCCTTTTTTTAAATGCTTAACAGTGTCTTTTATAGTGGATGGTTTTGTGCTGTCTTTGTCAACAGGGAAAGAAAAAATTCTAACAAAACCTCCCACCAACGGGAGATTAAAAAGCTCCCGTTTTGCCATGAATGTAGCTTGTCTTTTCTTTATAGCACATCCAATAAGCAGAGGATCCAGATAACTGGCGTGGTTTGCTACAATGAGCGCACCGCCTGTTTTGGGAATTTTTCCCCAGTCAATAGACTCAAGTCTAAAAAGAATTTTACCCATGATAAGCAGAGCAAGTCTGTGAATGAAATATGCAAAGCTCAAATTACAACTCCTGTTATTTTTAAGATATAATTCATAACCTCATCAGCAGACATGGTTGATGAATCTATATATACGGCATCATCAGCTTTTTTCAGCGGGGATATATCGCGGCTGGAATCTCTGATATCTCTTTCAATAACATCTTTTTTTGCTTCGGCCTTTTCTATATCCATGCCTTTTTCTTTTAACTGCAAATAGCGCCTGTTTGTCCTCTGATCAGTTGATGCGTCAAGGTAAAATTTTTTCCATGCATCAGGAAATACGACTGTGGTCATATCTCTTCCCTCGGCTACAAGATCAGCATTTTTAGCAGCATCACGCTGGATATTTAAAAGAAATTTACGAACAACTTTTTTTGAAGAAAATATAGACGACAGGCGTCCTATTTCAGGAGAGCGTATATCTTCTGAAACATCTCTGCCGTTAAGAAACACTTTTCCGTCAATGAATGAAATTTGGATCGAAGAGAGTAAATTACTGAGCAGATCATCAGCTGCATTGTCTCTAATGCCTTTTTCTCTAAATGCTAATGCAACTGCCCTATAAAGTGCGCCTGTGTCCAGATACCTGAACCCGAGTCTTTTTGCCAGTTCCTTTGCGATGGTGCTTTTGCCCGCGCCTGAAGGCCCGTCTATAGCTATAACTCTGCCCATGATTTTATCTGTTAATTTTAACAGAATTTGTGAGATTAAGGATTAATATTAATTGTTATGCGTCCAGAAAAAACTACTAGTTGTTTCTGGATAACCGCTGAAGTTCTTTGTAAAATCCCGGAAAGGATATATTCACAGATGAAACGCCTTTGATAGTTGTTATTTCTTCAGCAGCTAATGAAGCGATTGAGAATGCCATTGCTATTCTGTGGTCATCATGACTTTCAATAACAGCGCCTTTCATATCAGCACTGCCTTTTATGTTTAGTCCGTCATGGAATTCTTCAACCTCAACACCCATTGCCTTTAAGCCTTTAGACATTGCGCGTATCCTGTCTGATTCCTTGACCCTTAATTCTTCTGCTCCTCTGATTGATGTTAAGCCTTCTGCTTTTGCTGCAGCAATGCATATAATTGGAAGCTCATCAATAAGTGCAGGTATCTGTTCTTTGGTTATATTTACAGCCTTAAGATTACCTGAGTTTTTGCACCGGATATCTGAAACAGGTTCTCCAGAGACTTCTTTTTTATTTATCAATTCAATATCAGCGCCCATTTTTCTAAGAACATCAATAAGCCCTGTCCTTGTAGGATTTATTCCTGCATTTTTTATTGTTAGATCAGAGTTTTTCACAAGTAAAGCTGCTACCATAAAAAATGCTGCTGAAGAGAAATCACCAGGCACTGATATGTCAGCAGGATTAAGTTCATTGTTTGCTAATCCTCTTATTTTTACATTCAAACCGCTAACTTTTATGTCTGCTCCTGCAGTCTTGAGCATCCTCTCTGTGTGGTCTCTTGATCTGATTGGTTCAGTGATTGATGTTTCGCCGCTGGCATATAATCCTGCAAAAAGGATGGAAGATTTTACCTGTGCGCTGGCAATCGGCATTTGATAATCAATCGAATGCAGTTTCCCTCCTCTTATAACTATAGGCGGATAAATATCGTCTGCCTGAGCTGTAATATCAGCTCCCATCTCCCTTAGAGGTTTTATGACTCTTGCCATAGGACGTTTTCTTAAAGAAGCATCTCCAGTCAGGGTTGAAATGAATGAATTTCCTGCAAGAATACCTGAAAGAAGTCTTATTGTTGTGCCTGAATTACCGCAGTCAATAATATCCGCAGACTCTTTCAACCCTCGAAATCCTCTGCTGTTAATGATTATTTCATCTTTTATTTCACTGATATCTATGCCGAGCTTTTTAAAGGCATTCAGTGTGCTTAGAGTGTCTTCAGCGCGAAGAAAATTTTTTATTCTGCTTCTGCCGTCTGATATTGCGGATATCATTATTGCCCTGTGAGATATTGATTTGTCCGGAGGGGTTGTTATTTCGCCTTTGAACGAGCTGACTTTTTTTAAGTCGATATTATCTGACATTGTCTCTGAGCGTCTTGGCTTTTTTAAATTCCTGTTCCAAAGACCCGGAGTCTTTGGCTTTTATGTGTCTGCTTAAATCATCCAGATTTTTCTTCAATAACTCTAAGAGTTCAAGAATATTGTCTTTGTTCATGATGCATATGTCTCTCCACAATTCAGGAGAACTCGCTGCAATCCTTGTTGTATCCTTGAACCCGGCACCTGCAAAATCAAGGTATGATTTATTTTTTTCGCCGATAGTATTAATAAGTGCGTATGCAGCAACATGAGGCAGATGACTGACAGCCGCGAATATTCTGTCATGTTCGTCGGGACTCATTAGTATGACGTCTGAACCTAAAGCTTTCCATAATTCTGATATTTCAGAGAGCGCAGTTTTATCAGTCCTTGCTGTAGGAGTCAGGATGCATTTTGCACCTGAGAAGAGTTCAGCTTTTGCTGTGTCTATTCCTGTTTTTTCGCTTCCTGCAATCGGATGCCCTCCGACAAAGGCAGCGTCTTCAAACATAAATTTTTCGCTCTCTGCTACAAGGTTTCCCTTAACGCTTCCAACATCCGTGACTATTGCACCATTTTTCAAGGAGCCTGCTATTTTTTTTATTGTATCCAAAAAACAACCAACAGGCATTGCAAAAACTATCAAATCAGATTCAGCGCATGCCTTGTTAATATCAAGCTCATAAGAATCTATAATTTTTTTATCCAATGCTTTCTTGAGATTTGTCTCGCTTCTGCCATAACCTGTTATATGTTTTGAAAGTTTATTTTTTTTAATTGCGAGCGCAAGTGATGCGCCGATAAGTCCGGTTCCAAGTATGGTTATTTTTTTAAAATAAAGTTTTGACATTATTTTTTATATTTATATTTCTCTTCCAACAGCTTTTGCTATTGGTTTTAGTTCAGCCATGAGTTTCTTGAAGGCATTAGGTGTGAGCGACTGTTCTCCATCTGACATTGCCTCTTCGGGATTTGTGTGGACTTCTATAAGCAGTCCGTCAGCTCCGGCAGCAATTGCTGCCTTTGCCATAGGAGGAACAATATCCCACTTGCCTACTCCGTGGCTTGGATCAACAACAACAGGCAGGTGTGTCTTCTGCTGGAGCACAGGGATAGCGCTGAGGTCAAGAGTGTTTCTTGTCTCAGTCTCGAATGTGCGTATTCCTCTTTCGCAGAGAATAACATCAAGATTCCCCTTTGACATGATATATTCCGCTGCCATAAGCAGTTCTTTTATTGTTGCCGAGAGTCCTCTCTTAAGCAGAATCGGCTTGTGGCACATGCCTACTTCGAGAAGGAGTCTGAAGTTCTGCATATTTCTTGCGCCTATCTGTATTATGTCTGCATATTTAATCATCAGATCCAGATCTCTCGGATCCATTATCTCCGTAACAACAGGAAGTCCTGTTTGTTTCCCTGCCTCTGAAAGATATTTCAATCCTTCGAGTCCAAGTCCCTGAAAGGCATAAGGAGATGTGCGGGGTTTGTAAGCTCCGCCCCTTATAAATGATGCGCCGGCAGCCTTTACCTTTTTAGCCACATTGATTATCATTGCCTTGTTCTCTATTGCGCATGGCCCGGCAATAACAGGGATCTTTTTCCCTCCTATTACTTTGCCTTTTACTTTTACCAGAGTATCTTTTGCCTTGAAATTTATGTTGGCGAGTTTGTATGGTTTGATTATCCTTACTACTTCTTCTACGCCTCTCATCATCCTGAAGGCGTTTTCCTGCTCCTCCGTAACTTTTGATGTGTCTCCGATAACTCCTATGACTATCTTTTCTGTGCCGTGCGATATATGTGCTTTAAGCCCGCGGATCTTTAATTTATTGACTATGCTGCTTATGTCTCTCTGCGCTGCTCTGCTATTTAATACAATGATATCCATTTTGCTCCTCTTTTAATTTCATTAACTAATTATTCTCACAATATATTTTTTAATTCCTGTATAAAACGTTCATTCTCTTCTTTAAGTCCTATGGTAACCCTTATTGCATCAAGCCCCATTGATCTTATGATAACTCCTCTTTTAAGCAGCTTCTCATACAAAGACATGGGAGCCTTCACAGGCATATAAATAAAATTTGCCTGAGTAGGGATATAATTTAATCCGAGTGATTTCAGCTCTTTATAGAGATATTTCTTGCCTTTTTCATTTATTCTTTTTGTTTTTTTAACATGTCTGCTATCAGACAGAGCTGCTAATGCTGCACACTGCGCCAGAGTGTTTGTATTGAATGGTTCTCTTATCCTGTCCATGGCATTAATTATCTCTTTCTTTGCAATCCCGTAACCAATCCTCAAACCTGCAAGTCCGTATATCTTTGAAAATGTCCTCAGTATCAGAAGATTGTCTCTTTTTCTGAAGTGTTCAAAACTGTCTGCATAATCAAGGGCAGATACATATTCATAATAAGCCTCATCAACAACAATCAGGATATCGTCGGAAATCCTGCTCATCATTTTATCAAACTCGTTTTTTTTGTTTATTGTGCCTGTCGGGTTGTTCGGATTGGCAATAAAGATTATCTTTGTATTTGACGTGACTGCATCAGCCATTGCATCAAGATCATGTGTGTAGTTCTTAAGAGGTATCTGTATCGGCTTTCCGCCCACAGCTTTAACAGACATAGAGTAGACAACAAAAGAAGGAACTGCCATTACAGCCTCGTCTCCTGCTTTTAAAAAAGTCCTTACTGCTGCATCAATCAGTTCATTCGAGCCATTCCCCAGTATTAGTTCATCCTCATTAACAGACAGCGTTTTTGATAATTCTTTTTTCAGATAATAACCGCTTCCGTCAGGATATCTGTTCAAATTTTTTATCGAACTTTTAATTATTTTTAATGCAGCAGGAGACGGTCCCAGAGGATTTTCATTCGATGCGAGCTTGATAGAATTTTGTATCCCGAGTTCTCTTTCGAGTTCTTCTAATGGTTTACCCGGCACATAAGGCTGGATGTCCAGAACATATTCAGAAGGCCTTATCACTGTATGCTTCCCTGAGGATATGAACCAAGAATCTTTAGATACAGACAGCCCTCTTTTACTTCTTCTATTGCCTTGCTCACCTTTTTGTCGTCAACATGCCCTTCTATGTCCACAAAGAAGATATATTCCCATGCCCTGCGTTTTGAAGGCCTTGATTCTATCTTTGTGAGATTTATTTTACTTTTCTTAAACGGCATAAGTATCTCATAAAGCGCTCCGGGTTTATCTTTGATAGAGAACATTATTGATGTTTTGTCATTGCCGGATTTTTTTGGGAATTCTTTTGATATAACCAGGAATCTTGTGACATTATGCCTGTTGTCTTCTATGTTTTTTTCAAGGACATTCAGGTTATATGTTTTTGCTGCAAGTTCGCTTGCAATAGCAGCAGCATCCTTATCCTCAGCAGCAAGCTCTGCTGCCTTTGAAGTGCTGGTTGCTTCGATTATTGTTACATCCGTCATATTTATCCTGAGCCATGATCTACACTGAGCAATAGCCTGCGGATGAGAATATATTTTTTTTATCTTCGATCTGTCAGTCTGTTGTGAGAGCAAGTTGTGCGATATCTCGAGTATTATCTCTGCTGAGACTTTCAGGTCAAAGTCAATGAACATATCGAGCGTATAACTTACGACACCTTCATTAGAGTTTTCTATGGGCACTACGCCGTAAGCCGATTTTCCAGTATCCACATTCTCGAATACTGTTTTTATGTTTTCAACGGGTTTAAATGCCGCTGATGAACCGAAACGCCTAAGTGCGGCAAGATGCGTAAATGTGGCGGTAGGACCAAAATATGAAACCTTGACAGGTTCTTCAAGAGACAGAGAACCTGAGATTATTTCCTTGAAAACAGCCCGTAAGGAATCATTCGAAAAAGGGCCTTTATTGTTCTTTGTTACTCGTTCAATAATCTGCTGTTCGCGCTCCGGCGTGTATATCTTGAAATTTTTTTCGCGTTTGATGTGCCCGATCTTCAGGGCAAGTTCAGCGCGCTTGTTCAGCAGCTCGAGGATATCATCATCAAGTTTGTCAATCTTGTTTCTTAGTTCTTCAAGGCCGCTCATTTTTACCTCTCTGACATCCCTAGAAACGTGTTTTCAAATAAACATGATTGGTTTCTGGTAGAAGTTAATATTACTTAATTCATCCTGTTTTTTCAAGGTATCCCGGTGTTTTGCTATTTTAAATCTGCTTGTGTAGAATAAGAATGCCAAGAGGTAAATATATGCTTATTGTAATGCATCATAGCGCAACTGGCAGTGACATTGAGAATATAAAAAAGATAATCTCCTCAATGGGCCTCAACCCTGTTTCAATTCCCGGAGCCGAGAGAACTGCAATTGGTGTGATAGGAAATCAGGGATGGGTCGATGACAGTCAGATAAGAGATGCAAAAGGCATATTGGAAGTAATTCATGTCACAAAACCTTACAAACTTGTGAGCAGAGACTTTCATCCATCAGACACTGTTATCAATCTTGGCAATAATATCAAAGTCGGCGGAGAAGCTCCTTTTCTTGTAATTGCAGGCCCTTGCGCAATAGAGAGTAAAGAACAGCTTCGCAGCACTGCAGTATTCCTGAAAGAACTCGGGATCAGTGTTTTAAGAGCAGGCGCATACAAACCAAGAACAAGTCCTCACAGTTTTCAAGGCTTAAGAGAAGAAGGACTGGAGATTCTAAATGACATAAAAAAAGAAGTTGGAATTAAAGTTGTCACAGAAGTGATGAGTCCTGAACATGTGAATATTGTTTCTGAAAAATCCGATATGCTTCAAATCGGAGCGCGCAACATGCAGAACTTCGATCTCTTAAAAGAAGCAGGAAGGATAAAAAACCCCGTTATCTTAAAGCGTGGACTTTCAGCGACTGTTGAGGAATGGCTGGCATCGGCAGAATACATACTCCTTGAAGGAAATCCCAATGTTGTTCTTTGCGAGCGCGGGATAAGGACTTTCGAAACAGCTACGCGCAACACATCAGACCTCTCTGTGATCCCATTGGTTAAAAAAATGTCTCATCTGCCTGTGATATTCGATCCAAGCCATGCAACAGGCAGGAGAAGTCTTGTTTCTCATATGGCTTTGGCATCGATTGTTGTCGGAGCAGACGGAGTTATGATAGAGATACATCCTGACCCTGAACGCGCGCTCTCAGACGGACCACAGTCTCTGCACTTTCAAGAATTCAAGAGCCTTTTTGCCAAGATAATATTAATGGAAGAGTTTGTTAAGAAGAAGATAAAAGAATAAATCTTAGACCAAACCAGCAAGCTCTCTCAAAAGTTTTTCAGAATCTTCCCAACCAAGACACGGGTCTGTGATTGATTTACCATAGATGTTCTCGCTTATTTTCTGAGAGCCTTCGATAAGATAACTCTCTATCATCAATCCCTTGACCTTATTCTTCAGTGTCTTGGAGAACTGTCTGCTTCTCATGACCTCTTTTGCTATCCTAGGCTGTTCCTGAAATTTTTTGTTAGAGTTTGCATGATTGGTATCAACAATGATTGCAGGAAATATCAGATTCCTTTTTTTGTATAATTCAGCAACTCTGACAAGATTTTCATAGTGATAATTAGGATAGTTCGTTCCATACTGATCAACAGCCCCGCGCATTATGCAGTGCGTAAGAGGATTCCCTGATGTTTTTACTTCCCAGCCATTATAAACAAACACATGCGGAAGCTGAGCTGCCTGCACAGAATTAAGCATAACCTCAACATCACCGCTTGTCGGATTCTTCATTCCTGAAGGAACATCAAGACCGCTTATTGTCAGTCTGTGAAGCTGACTTTCAACAGAGCGCGCGCCAACAGCAACATAACTCAAGATATCTTCAAGATACGGATAATTTCCCGGATAGAGCATCTCATCAGCAGAAGTCAGATGCGATTCCTTCAAAGCCCTGATATGCATTTTTCTGATTGCCTTGAGTCCTTTTAACATATTAGGTTCTTCAGAAGGCTTTGGCTGGTGAGCCATTCCTTTATATCCTTCGCCAGTTGTGCGCGGCTTGTTCGTATAAATTCTGGGAATAAGAATTAATTTCTCCTTAACCTCATCCTGAAGTCTTGCGAGCCTTGAAACATATTCGCATAAGGAATCTTCATTATCAGCAGAGCAGGGGCCGATTATCACGAGAAATTTATCGCTATCTCTCTTGAACACAGAGATTATCTCCTTGTCTCTTTCTGCCTTTATTTTTTTCAATTCGTCAGACAAGGGAATCGTCTCAAGGATCTCTTTTACGCTCGGCATTTCTCTTATATACTGAAAACTCATCTTTCTTCACTCCATTTTCAGACTTAATAAGCTATTTTAAAACATTTTTTAGAAAAACGGTTTGTAAAATATGAGCAAGTGCTCGTGCATGATGAGGAGGAAGTTGTAGCCTTTGGATTTTTTGACCCAGAAGACGGTTGCCCTGCAGTTGTGCTGAAGATAAATAGCCAAAAAATTTGTGTTTTGATAATATACTTTTATGAAACAGTATGAAGCAGTTCTAAAAGCTATGGAAGCCAATGGCGGCTATGCTACCCTTGGTTTTTTGTATCAAGAAGTGCTGAGAATTAAAGATTGTATTTGGGAAACAAAAACTCCATTTGCGAGTATCCGTAGCATTGTTCAAGATAAACGTTTTTTCTTTAAGATACGCCCAGGTTTATGGACATGCATACTGTATGGATGTGAGTAGCGAAAGAAGAAAAATATCAAAATTGCTGTATAAATTTTTAAATGACTTATCACATTGAAAGAGTAAAGATATCCCTGACCCCAAAATCCCCCATCAGCTGCAGCTTCTCCGCAATAAAGAAATTCTGGAATTTAAAGGAAAAATATCTGTATCAGTTCCGATAGTTTCACAGTTTTCTGTTGTCAATTATTCTTTTTGATTTGCCTTCTGTTCTTTCGAGTGTTTTTTTCTCGACGAGCTTTACGTTAACCGAGACGCCGAGGTTTGATGCAAGGCGTTTTTTGATAGTGTCGATGAGTTCATTCTGTTTTTTCATCTCATCGAAGAATATTGACTCTGAGACTTCGACTTCTATTGTGGCTGTGTCAAGTGCTCCTTTGCGCTCCAATATTATCTGGTAATGAGGTTCTGTGCCTTCTATCTCGAAGAGCACTGTTTCTATCTGTGAAGGAAATACATTGACACCTCTTATTATCAGCATATCGTCTGTTCTTCCCATTGTTCTCTGCATCCTTATGAATTTTCTTCCGCATGGACATTGTTCGGGAATGAGCTTTGTTAAGTCGCGCGTTCTGAATCTTATTACAGGGAATGCTTCTTTTGTGAGTGTTGTTATGACAAGTTCTCCTGTTTCTCCTGCCGGAACAGGTTTTAATGTCTCGGGGTTAACTATCTCGACCAAGAAGTGGTCTTCGTTTATGTGAAGGCCGTTTCTTTCAAGACATTCTCCTGAAACACCCGGACCCATGACCTCGCTCAATCCGTAATTGTCTGTTGCGATTATCTTTAGTTTATCCTGTATCTCTTTTCTCATTGCTTCTGACCAGGGCTCTGCTCCGAAAAGACCATATTTAAGCGACAGCGAGTTGGTGTTTATCCCCATCTCAAGCATTGTCTCTGCTATCTGCAAAGCATAGCTGGGGGTGCATATCAGAGCGGTTGTCTTAAAATCCTGCATTATCTTTATCTGTCTTGCTGTGTTCCCGCTTGATATTGGGATTACGGATGCGCCGATGCGTTCTGCGCCGTAGTGAATTCCGAATCCTCCTGTGAAGAGGCCGTAGCCGAATGCTATCTGAACGACATCGTCTTTTGTGACCCCGGCTGCTGTCATGACCCTTGCCGCAAGATCAGACCACGTCTTGATGTCATTTTTTGTGTATCCGACAACAGTGGACATTCCGGTTGTGCCTGATGATGCGTGAATCCTTACAACTTCTCTCAAAGGCACTGCGAACAGTCCATAAGGATAGTTTTCCCTTAAGTCATTTTTTGTTGTGAATGGGAGTTTCTGCAGGTCTTTTAAAGAGCGGAAATCGTCAATGTCTATTCCCATCTCATCGAATTTTTTTCTGTAGAACGGCACATTCATATAGACTCTTGAGAGCGTTGCCTGAAGTCTCTCAAGCTGAAGCTGTTCCAGTTCTTCTCTTTCCATTGTCTCTTTATCAGGTTCCCAGTACATAAGTTCCTCCATATTTATTTTTACATTTTAATTTCAGAATCAAGATCTCTGCCAAGATATGCGCGCTGCACATCTTTGTTAGAAAGAAGATCTTCCGCAGCACCCTGCAGAACTATTCTTCCTGTCTCAATAACATATCCGCTGTCTGCTATTTTTAGAGCGCTTCTTGCATTCTGTTCTATCAGCAGCACGGTCAGCCCGAATTTATCGCGCAGTTCAACTATATGCCTGAATATTTCTTTGATGACAAAAGGCGCAAGTCCCATGCTCGGTTCATCGAGCAAAAGCAGTTTTGGTTTTGCCATCAAAGCTCGGCCGATAGCGAGCATCTGCTGTTCCCCTCCCGAGAGTGTGCCTGCATGCTGCTTTCTTCTTTCTTTTAATACGGGGAATATAGAATATATTTTCTCGATGTCGTTTTTTATCTCGGCATTTTTTTTGTATGAATGCCTGTGAAATGCTCCGAGTGTGAGATTGTCTTCAATGCTTAAAGGTTTGAACACAAGTCTTCCTTCAGGCACATGAGATATGCCCATGCTGACTACCCTGTCAGGACTGCATCTGGAAATATCAACTCCTTCATATATTATGCTGCCGTTGTTTGACCTTATCAATCCTGATATTGTGCAGAGCAGGGTGGTCTTGCCTGCGCCGTTGCCTCCTATCAGAGTGACTATTTCGCCTTTTCTGACATGAAGCGACGCATGTTTTACAGCATGTATCTTTCCGTAAAATACATCTATATTTTTTAAAGTCAGCATCTGTTATTCATCAACTCCAAGATACGCTGTTATCACATCCTGATTTTTCTGTATCTCAATCGGAGTGCCTTCAGCAATGACCTCTCCGAAATTAAGTGCCGTTATCCTGTCGCTTATGCGCATAACCAGATCCATGTCATGTTCTACAAGAACTATCGTTATGTTGTATCTGTCTCTTATCTGTTTTATCATCTCGCCCAGATGATGTGTTTCTCTTATGTTGAGTCCTGCTGCAGGTTCATCCAGAAGAAGCAGGATTGGTTTTGATGCTATTGCCCTTGCTATCTCCAGAAGCCTTTGTTTTCCGAATGAAAGTTCATCTGCAGACATGTCTTTTTCTTCGAGCATCCCGATAAACTCAAGCTCTGATTCAGCATTTTTTATGCATGAGGCTTCGTGTTTCCAATATCGAGGAGTTCTAAGTATTGTATCAAACACAGAATATTTGACCTTGCTGTGATATCCTGTCATAACATTTTCGAGTAAAGACATATTGGAGAATATTTCCACATTCTGAAATGTTCTTGCTATGCCTTTTTTGCCCCTGTCATGAGAGGGAATGCATGTTATGTCATTGCCTGTAAATTCTATTAAGCCTTTATCAGGTTTAATGAATCCGCTTATAACATTTAATAGCGTAGTTTTTCCTGCTCCGTTAGGTCCGATTATTGCTGTTATATTTTTTTCACGGGCTGAAAAATCGATATTGTTCAGCGCCTGAACTCCGCCGAATCTCACACTTATATTTTTGCAGTCAAGAATATTATTGTTTTTCTGCATCAACTGCTTTTTCCCTTTTAAATATTTTCATGATTTTAAAAATTCCGCCGGCAATTCCGCCTGGAAGAAATATCATGCAGACTATAAGTATTGCACCGTAAAGGAGGATCTCTATGTTTTCAAATGTCCTTAGGAATTCAGGCAGGACTGTAAGAAACAATGCGCCTGCAACAGCTCCCCATATGTTTGCCATACCCCCGAGAACTACCATGGCAAGAAGCTCAATAGAAAAATTAAACCCAAATGAAGAAGGCGCAACAAATGAAAGATAATGCGCATAAAGCACTCCTGCGATTGCTGCAAAGATGGCTGAAAGCACAAAGACAAAGAGTTTGTACTTTGATATGTCGATGCCTGCGATCTGTGCGGCTGATTCGCTTGTGTGAATAGCACGCAGGGCTCGGCCTATTCTGGAATTTATGATATTAAGCGAGACAAAGATTATGAGAGTAAGAACTACTGTGACAACATAATAATATGAAAGGTCTGAATCGAATTTAAAGCCGAAGATATTAAGTCTGGGAATACCTGTAAAACCTGAAGGCCCTCCTGTAATGCTTATAGTCTCGTTGAAAAATATATAAACAATTATCCCGAATCCGAGTGTCCCCATTGCTAAATAATGTCCCTTTAATTTAAGTGTTGGAATTCCTATAAGATATGCGACGATTGCAACTACTATGATTCCGGCAAGCATCCCAGCGATTATTGGCAAAGAGAATGTTGTGGTGAGTATTGCTGTTGTATAAGCGGCTATGCCGTAAAATGCTGCATGACCCAATGATATCTGCCCTGCGTATCCGATAAGCAGGTTAAGTCCTACGGCTATTATTGCATGGATCCATGAAAGCGTTAGTGTGTTTGTGTAGTAGTCATTAGTCAGGAATTTTGGCAGGACAAGCAGAAGAATCAGAAAGCCTGAGCATGAAAAAAGATCTGTCCTGAATTTTTTCACTTCAGACTCTCTTTATGCTTTTCTGCCCGAACAACCCTGATGGTTTCACAAACAGAAGAATTAAAAGTATGAAGAATGCAAAGGCATCTTTATATGCTGAAGATATAACTCCTGCTCCGAATGATTCGAGAACCCCCAGTATAAGTCCGCCTGCTGCAGCTCCAAAAGGATTTCCGAGACCGCCTATAATGCATGCTGAAAAACCCTTCAGGCCAAGGAGTATGCCTGCATCATATGATGTCAATGTTATCGGAGTGAGTATTGCGCCGCCAATTGCTCCCACCATTGCTGATATCATGAAGGAAAAAAGCACCATTTTGTTAACGTCAATGCCTACAAGATAGGAAGCCTTTTTGTCATATGAACATGCAAGCATGCCCTTGCCGTAGATTGTTTTTGAGAAAAATATTTTCAAAGACATAAGTATTAAAAGAGTTATGACGAGTATCCAGATGCTCTGCGGCATTATTGCAGCTCCTGCGAAGTGTAGTGGTTCATGACCTGAGAACTGAGGAAGCGAAAATGTATCTTTCCCCCATACGAGCATCGCAATTCCCCTTATGAGTATTGAAACGCCGATAGTGATAATTATCAGATTTATTGTCGAATTTTTTTTTGCCGGTCTTATGGCAAGTCTGTCGATGGCAGCTCCGACAAATGTTGTTGTAATGATAGCAA
Source organism: Nitrospiraceae bacterium (assembly GCA_021373015.1). NCBI lineage: Bacteria > Pseudomonadati > Nitrospirota > Nitrospiria > Nitrospirales > Nitrospiraceae > Nitrospiraceae bacterium. The sequence continues at coordinate 91,597 of JAJFTJ010000004.1, read as the reverse complement.
GAGATATTGAAACGGGAAGGCCGAGATTAAACCACTTAAGAAAGAATACGCTCAGCATTCCGCCGAGCATCACGAATTCTCCCTGTGCGAAATTGATAATGCCTGTTGTATTAAAGATGATGGTAAACCCGAGGGCAGTAAGCCCGTATGTACTGCCCACGGTTAACCCTGAAATGAGAAATTGGAGGTAACTCGAAATCCCCATCTATTTTTTGATTATCTTCCAGTTGCCTTTTTCAATAACGACCATCTCGAATGCATTTTCATCAAGACCATTATGGTCTTCAGCGGTGAAGTTAAATATTCCTGCTGTTCCTATAAATCCTCTTGTTTTCTCTAGGTTGTTTCTTATGTCAGCAGGATTAACAGATTTCCCTGTTTCTATGGCTTTTACAACAAGCATTAATGCATCCCATGCATGTCCACCAAAAGCCGAGATTGGAGATTTATATTTTGATTCATAATCTTTTACGTATTTTTTTAGCATTGCTTTCTGCGGATGCTTGTCGGGTATCTGCTCTGCAACAATTATCCTTCCTGCTGGAAGAAATATTCCTTCTGCTGAATCGCCTGCCAGCTCAATAAATTTCTTTGATGCAACGCCGTGGCTCATATAAAGAGGAATATTTATTCCAAGCTGAACTCTGTTTTTTGCTATAACAGCAGGCCCCGGGTTTGTTCCCCAGCACACAATAGCTTCTGCATCTGTCCCTTTTATTTTTACGAGCTGTGCAGTCATGTCAGTATCTTTTGGTCCATATACTTCATCAGCAACGAGTTCAATTCCCATTTTTGGAGCAAGCTCTTTCAATACCTCTCTGCCTGCCTGTCCAAAACCGTCTGATACGGTGATGATTGCAATTTTTTTGATTTTTTTAGACAGCAGTTGACTGAAAATCTTTGAGACTGCATGTCTGTCAGACTGCGGTGTTTTAAAGACCCATTTTTTTACCGGTTTCACGATTTTCTCAGCTGCTGCGCATGAAATAAGAGGAACTCCTGCTTTCTCGAATTTTTCTTCTATGGCAAATGTATTTCCTGAAGTGGTAGGTCCGATGACAGCAACGACTTTATCTTTTTTGAGAAGTTTGTCTGCGGCAAGAACTGCCTTGTTAACATCTGTCTCGTCGTCATAGATTATAAGTTCAATCTTTTTGCCCATTATGCCGCCCTTGCTGTTTATCTGATCTTTAAGCATTAAGGCGGTGTTTTTCTCAGGCTCACCCAGAAAAGAGGCAGGCCCTGTTACTGAGAGTATGGCTCCTATCTTTATTGTTTCTTCTGCCAATGCCGGTGAGACAAGCATACACGAAAAAAATAAAGTGATGATAAATAAATAAATCTTTTTCATATCTCCTCCAATTTGATATTCAGATAATTTCTAAATCTCTAATTTTTTTTAAGCATCTTCCAATTGCCCTTTTCTATTTTTATTATCTCAAATGCATTTTCATCAAGACCATTGTGACTGGAAGTTGAATAATTGAAGATGCCTGCTGTTCCAATAAAACCGCTTATCTTTTCCAGATTGCTTCTTATTGACTCAGGATTAGTTGATCTGCCTGTTTCGACAGCCTTTTGAATAAGATAAAGTGCATCCCATGCATGTCCGCCGAATGTTGAGACAGGAGATTTAAATTTGGTTTCATACAACTTTTTATATGTTACAAGCACTTTTTTCTGAGGGTGATTATCAGGGACCTGCTCTGCAACTATCAGTCTGCCTGCCGGAAGATGAAGTCCTTCTGCTGAATCGCCTGCCAGCTCAATAAATTTTTTTGATGCAACACCGTGACTCATATAAAGAGGAATATTAATTCCCAGCTGAACCCTGTTTTTAGCAATAACCGCAGGACCGGGGTTTGTTCCCCAGCATACGATTGCGTCAGGGGAAGTTCCTTTTATTTTTACGAGCTGTGCGGTCATGTCAGTATCTTTTGGTCCATATACTTCATCAGCAAGTATTTTTATTTCAAAGGAAGGGGCAAGTTCCTTGAGAACTTCTCTTCCTGATTGTCCGAATCCGTCAGATACAGTAATAATTCCTATTTTGGCGATTCCTGATGCTTTAAGATTTTTATATAGGCGTGCAACAGCAAACCTGTCCAGCGGTGCAACATTGAAAACATAATTTTTTACCGGTTTAACGATTTTCTCTGATGCTGAAAGCGATATCAGCGGGATATGCGCTTTCTCAAATTTTTCCATTACTGCGAGAGTATTTCCTGAAGTGGTAGGTCCGATGACAGCAACAACCTTATCTTTTTTGAGAAGTTTGTCGGCAGCAAGAACTGCCTTGTTAACATCTGTCTCATCATCATAGATTATAAGTTCAATCTTTTTGCCCATTATGCCGCCCTTGCTGTTTATCTGATCTTTAAGCATTAAGGCGGTGTTTTTTTCAGGCTCACCCAGAAAAGAGGCAGGCCCTGTTACTGAGAGTATGGCTCCTATCTTTATTGTTTCTTCTGCCAATGCTGGTGAGACAAGCACCCACGAAAAAAATAAAGTGATGATAAATAAATAAATCTTTTTCATGACAACTCCTCCAGAATATAAATTATTTATGAGAGAGTTTATATTTTTTGGTAAAAATAAATGATTAAAGAGCGTATACTTCTTCTCCTTTAAGTATATTTATCCCTGCTTTTGTCAGTATCTCAATTGCTTTTTCTAGCTCGTCAAAGCGGAATATGATTATTGCATTCCCACCGTTTTTCTGGACAAAGGCATACATATATTCCACGTTTATCTTGTTTTTTTGTATTGCATCAAGTATCTGTGCGAGGCCACCGGGCTTATCTGAGACCTCGACCGCAATAACTTCAGTTTTCCCCACAGTAAAACCGTTTTCTTTCAGTATTTTTTTTGCTGTTTCTGTGTTGTTTACTATCAGTCTTAATATCCCGAAGTCAGTTGTGTCTGCAAGTGAAAGGGCTCTTATATTTATGCCTGCCTTGGCAAGGATTCCTGCTACATCTGCAAGCCTCCCTGATTTGTTCTCCAGAAATACTGATATCTGTTCTACTTTCATTAATCCCTCCTTTATAACTTCCTGTTGTCTATAACCCTTTTTGCTTTCCCTTCGCTTCTCTGTATGGTTTTTGGTTCTACAAGTTTGACCTTGCATGAAACGCCGAGAAGATCTTTGATCTCTCTCTCTATGCGCTTTGTGAGTTTTTCAAGAACCTTTATCTCATCAGAGAAGATTTCTTCGCTTACCTCAACCTGAACTTCCATTACATCCAGAGAGCCTTCTCTCTCAACGATTATCTGATAGTGAGGCTCGACTCCCTCGATGCTCATAAGCACATGCTCTATCTGAGACGGAAATACGTTGACGCCTCTTATTATCAGCATGTCGTCTGTTCTTCCTGTGATCCTCTGCATTCTGTAGAATGTCCTGCCGCATGTACACTGCTCAGGAGACAGTCTTGATATATCTTTTGTCCTGTATCTGATAACAGGGAACGCCTCTTTTGTCAGGGTAGTAAACACAAGCTCACCTGTCTCTCCAGGCTTAAGCGGTTCGCCTGTTTCAGGATTTATTATCTCAGGTATGAAATGATCCTCGTTTACATGCAGGCCGTGCTGTTTCTCCAGACATTCGCTTGCAACCCCCGGGCCTATTACCTCGCTCAAGCCGTATATATCTATTGCCTTAATTTTCAGTTTTTTCTCTATCTCATGCCTCATTGTTTCGCTCCATGGCTCTGCGCCAAAGAGTCCCACTCGCAGTTTCAAGCTTGAAGGTTCAATATTCATCTCTTCCATGACTTCGGCAATATTCAATGCATAAGAAGGTGTGCACATGAGAACAGTAGAGCCAAAATCCTGCATTATCATTATCTGTCTTTTGGTGTTGCCGCCTGAAATGGGGATTACTGCAGCTCCGAGTTTTTCTGCGCCATAGTGTGCACCGAGTCCGCCTGTAAAAAGACCGTAGCCGTATGCATTATGAACAACATCTCCTTTATGTGCTCCGCCTGCGGAGAGTGTTCTTGCCATAAGCTCTGCCCATGTATCTATATCTTTTTTTGTATATCCGACAACTGTTGGTTTGCCTGTTGTTCCCGATGATGCGTGTATTCTCACAACCTGTTCAAAAGGGACCGCGAACAGTCCGAATGGATAATTTAGCCTCAGATCTTCTTTTGTTGTGAAAGGAAGTTTTTTCAAGTCTCCGATTGTTTTTATATGATAAGGTTTGACTCCGGCATCATCCATTTTTTTATGATAGTAGGGAACTGCATCATATACCCTTTCAATAAGCGCATGAAGTCTTTTTGTCTGGAGCGCTTCCAATGCCTCGCGCGGCAGGGTCTCAAATTCTTGATTCCATATCATGACTTGTTGTTCACCTCCTGCAATTTTTTGATAATACTTCTTCCTTTTATAAAAGCATCGGTATTCACTTTTCTTATTTTTTCGGGCATATGCTCAGAGATTACATCATGAAATAGTTTTTCTTCAACAGGAAGAAAAACAGACAATGCTCCAACCAATGCCATATTGACAGCCCTTATCTCTCCTGCAGATTCTGCTATTTCAAAAGCGTCAACAGGAAATACAGTAAGTCCCTTTTTATTTAATTCCTCGAGTATGTTTTCAGGATATGTCTCGATTCCTGTTGAAACAGACGATGGAAGTATCTTCTGTGTGTTTACTATCACTCTGCTGTTCTTATTCAGATAAGGCAGATATCTGAGAGACTCAAGCATCTCGAATGCAAGCGCAATATCAACTGTGCCTGGTTCGATAAGAGGAGAATAAACCTTATCTCCAAATCTCATATGCGCAACAACAGAGCCTCCTCGCTGTGCCATTCCATGCACCTCGCTTTTTTTAATGTCAAAACCTGCTTTCATCAAGGCAAAGGAAGTTATCTCGCTTGCAAGGAGGATCCCCTGTCCTCCTACTCCGCAGAAGATGATATTACCTTTTTCCACTTTTGTCCCCGCTTAATGCTATCGCCTTGAATTTGCACAGAGTAACGCATTGTCCGCAGCCGTCGCAGAGCGCTGCATTGATTATTGAATAGCCTTTCTGCTTTTCCTTGAATCCAAGTTTTTTTGCATCTTCTTCTGTGATTGGTACCCATTCTATCGCAGGACAGCCGATCTTAAGGCATGACCTGCATCCTGTGCATTTCTCAGGGATAATAATGTATAAAGATTTGTCTTTTCTTTTTTTCATCTCAGGAAGAAGAACGCATGGAGCTTTTGTTATTATCACAGAGGGTTCAGGACGCTCTATTTCCTGCTTCACGATTTTGTATGTCTCTTCAATATCATTTGGATTAACTGTATAAACATTTTTCACTCCGATTGCCCTGCACAAAGCCTCAATGTCAAGCATTGTGCTTATATCGCCTTTTACTGTCTGGCCTGAGGCAGGATTGGGCTGATGTCCTGTCATTGCAGTCGTCCTGTTATCAAGGATAAGCACTGTTGTAAAACCTTTGTTGTAAACAACATCAATAAGCCCTGTGATGCCTGAATGTATGAATGTCGAATCTCCGAGCACTGCCACGATCTTTCCTAATGCATCTTTGCCCAAAGCCTTTTCCATGCCTAATGCATTTCCTATGCTTGCTCCCATGCAGATGCATGAATCCATTGCTGACAGAGGTTTAAGCGCTGCAAGCGTATAGCAGCCGATATCTCCTGCTATGAATACATTTAATTTTGAAAGTACATGGAAGATACCCCTGTGTGGACATCCCGGACATAAATTGGGCGGGCGGTTAGGTATTTTTACAGGCTCAAACAGAGCTGTAGATTTTTCTCCTGTTATTGAAGCCCTGACAATTGAAGGATTCAGTTCGCCTGCAGCAGGGATGAGCTCTTTGCCTTTGCATCTTATTCCAAGCGCTTTTACATAATTTTCTATAAAAGGATCGAGTTCTTCAACAACGAATATTTCTTCAACATTTTTTGCAAATTCTTTTATGATTTTTTCAGGGAATGGATATACCATCCCGAGTTTTAAAACAGATGCGTCCGGGAATGCCTCTTTGACATAAAGATATGATATGCCTGATGTTATGAATCCGATTTTTTTATCGTTATATTCAGTTTTATTATGTTCGAATGAATCTGCAAATTCCCTGAGCCTGACAAACCGCTTATCCAATTCCTTTCTTCTTAAGCGCGCATTTGCAGGAAGCATTACGAATTTTTCCGGGATCTTTTCAATGCCCGGCTTTATCTTTGATGTTACGATCTCACCTTTATTAACAAGACCCTTAACATGCGAGACCCTTGTTGTTGTTCTTACCAGAACAGGTGTGTCGAATTCCTCGCTTAATTGAAATGCAAGTTTGACGAATTCTTTTGCTTCTGAAGGATCTGAAGGCTCAAACATAGGGACTTTTGCAGCAAAAGCATAATTGCGGTTGTCCTGCTCATTCTGCGAGCTGTGCATCTCAGGGTCATCTGCTGTTATGACAACAAGTCCGCCTCTTACGCCTGTGTATGCGGATGTAAACAAAGGGTCTGCTGCGATATTCAGGCCTACATGCTTCATTGATACGAGCGCCCTTGCGCCTGCAAAAGATGCGCCGAGAGCGACTTCATAAGCTACTTTTTCATTTGGAGACCATTCTGCATATATGCCTTCATATGTGGAAATATTTTCGAGTATCTCTGTAGAGGGCGTGCCAGGATATGCAGAGGCAACTCTTAACCCTGCCTCAAAAGCGCCCAGCGCTATTGCCTCATTTCCTGAGAGAAGTATTTTTTGACTCATGAGGGTTTCTGCCTTTCCTGTAAAAAGAAAAAGTGAAGTTTAGATTATCATACCGATTTGGTTATTTTCAACAGGATACTATCTAGAAAAATTCAAACAGAATTTAAAAGGCGGGCAGCATTTTCTGAGAGGATAAGAGATTCTGTCTTTTCATCAAGTCCGAGTTCCCTCAGCAGTGATAATGTCTTATACTGATCAGTCCATGGAGAGTCCGTTCCGAAAAGTACGTATTCCTTCGAATGTCTTGAGATAAGGTTTCTTGCATGGTGTTTATCCAACAGTTCCAGTGAAAATGAGATTTCCATGTAGATATCTTTTCCGATAATATGTTTTTCGACCTCGTCCCAATCATCCCATGAGCCGAGATGCGTTGTAACGAGTTTAAGCGATGGAAAAGACTCCATGACCCTGACAATTTTTTCAGGGTCTGCCCGTCTTATTCTTTCGAAGGCGATATCAAAACCTGTGTGCATTACTATTATGAGATTCTCACTGCTTATTTTTTCATATATAGGGAAAAGCTTTTTATCATCAAGATTAAAGTTCTGATAATACGGATGTAATTTTATTCCCTTGAATCCGTTTTTCTTTATGTCATCGATTCTGGCAAAAACATCTGAATCATCAGGGTGAAGAGACGGGAATGGGATAATCCTGTCCGAGCGTATTTTTTTACACCATGCGAGTATCGGGTCGAACTGCGAAGGTTTTGTTGCTATGGCACAGATAACGCTTTTGCTAATACCGCATTTATCCATTGAAGAGATCAGGGAAGACAGTCTGCCGTCAAGATTTGCTTTAACGTCTCCTTCTTCCTGCAGGAGCGTAATTGCTTTTTCAGCAATCTCATCTGGAAATGCGTGAGTATGAAAATCTATTATTTTATGCATAGGATTGTTCAAAAATTTTCCAATAATATACCATTATACGATATGAATATATATATTAAATATATCAATAGTAAAAATGAAAATACTTATTGCAAAACTCTGTTTTTATATATTATTATTTTGCACTTCAGCCCTGCATAAGGGGAATGAAGAGTATCTTAAGGTTTCGGAGGGGATATGGCTAAAAAATTCTTAGTTTTGGCAGTGTTGTTTTTTGTAGCTGTTATAAGTGTCCCGCTGGCTGATGCTGATGATACATTTTCAGCTGGCGGATCTTTAAGGCTCAGGCAGGAGATATGGGACAATGTTGTGGACGCCGGCACAGCGCCTACAACAACTCCTGACAGAAATTTTTTCCGTTTAAGGACTTCTGTCTGGGGAAAAGCTGCTCTCAATAAGGACAATAATATTTATCTCAGGCTTACTAACGAAGCTAAATATTACACCGGACCTTATTATATCAATGCAGAGAGAAATAAGTTTGAAGAAGACGAACTGATTATTGACAATGTTTATTTTGATGCAAAAAGTATTTTTGGACTTCCAGTTGACATAAAAGTTGGGCGTCAGGATTTTCTGGGACCTGATATGTACGGAGAAGGATTTTTAATTCTTGATGGAACACCGGGAGACGGTTCTAGAAGTTTTTATTTTAATGCAGCAAGAGCAAGATTTAGATTTAACCAGAATAACAGTGTGGATTTTGTTTATATCAGCGATCCTATGAAAGATGTGTATTTCCCTTCTATGCGTACTTCGATTGTAGGTTCTGGGTATACAGGGCATAAAAAGCTGCTAACAGGTTCAGACGAAAGAGGCGTTGTGCTGTATGGAAGAACAAAACCTATTGAAAGTATTTCACTTGAGCCTTATTACATTTATAAAGAAGAAGATACGGTAGGCACAAATCCGCTTTTAAAACTGCATACAGTCGGCGCTCGTGCTGTTTTTGAAATGAGCGGATGGAAATTAAGAGGCGAGTTTGCACATCAATTTGGCGAATACAACGGCGGCAACGACAGAACTGGAAATGGCGGATATGTTTTCGTCGGCAGAAAATATGATAAAGCTATTTTAAAGCCTGAGTTTGATCTTGGCTTTGTATATTTGTCAGGCGATGATACGTCAACCACAAACAAACATGAAGGATGGGATCCTCTGTTCTCAAGGGCTCCTTTCTGGAATGAGCTGATGATTTATACATATATAAATGAGACGGTAAAAGACGGCGGTCCAATTCCCGGATACTGGACAAATCTCGAAATGTACATGGCAAAACTGAAACTGAACCTCACTGCTGATACAAATGTAATTTTTTCATATCAGTATATGAGGGCTGCTGAGAAGACAAGCGGACTCAGCGCTTCAATGTTTTCAAATGATGGAAAGGATAGAGGCCAGCTTTGTCTGGCAATGCTGAATCATAAATTTACAAAGAGCTTGGACGGATTTCTTCAGGCGGAATATTTTATGCCGGGTGATTTCTATGCAAGCAATGCAAGAAATGCAGCGTTCATCAGATGGCAGCTTCAGTATAAAATATAGTTGATTGGTTTTCTAGATAAAAAGCCTAAGCCGCGTGGCATAGGCTTTTTTATTTGATCTTATATTCTTTTATTTTTGATCGAAGGGTGTTTCTGTTGATTCCCAGAAGCTTTGCAGTCTTAAGCTGGTTGCCTTTTGTCTCTTTAAGCCCGATGCTTATAAGCGCCTTTTCAACTTCTGACATTACTGTTGAATAGAGGTCGCATGACTCAAGCTTAGACATGTCAGTCAGATATTTTTTAAGTTTATCTTCAAGAAAATCTTTTATTGAATAGGAATTGCTTTCTTCTGCATGGAGATGGCGCCTTTCAATGGCTGCGCCGTCAGAAAGTATGGATGCCCTTTTCAAAGTGTTTTCCAACTCTCTGACATTTCCGGGCCAGTCATACTTTGAAATAAACTCCTTTGCGTCTTTTGACAGTTCTTTGGGTCCTGTGTTGTACTTTTCCTGCGCTGCTTTAAGAAAATGTTTTGCAAGAATCGGGATATCCCCTTTGCGTTCTCTTAATGGCGGAAGTTTTATCTGTATTACATTGAATCTGTAATAAAGGTCATGTCTGAAAAAACCCTTGCTTACTTCTTCTTTAAGATTTTTGTTTGTTGCTCCGATTATTCTGACATCAGCCTTTATGACTTTATTGCTTCCCAAAGGGCTGAATTCCTGATCCTGAAGAAATCTCAGAAGCTTTGCCTGCAGATTTATATCAAGCTCTGATATCTCATCAAGAAATAGAGTGCCTTTGTCTGCTGCTTCAATCTTTCCTGTATGTTTATCTTTTGCGCCTGTAAAAGCGCCTTTTTCCCATCCGAAAAGTTCTGCCTCCATAAGGTCTTTTGGCATTGAGGCAGAATTTATTGCAATGAACGGACCTTTATTCCTGTGGCTGTTGTGGTGTATTGCCTTTGCAACAAGTTCTTTGCCTGTTCCGCTTTCTCCTGTGATAAGAACAGTAATGTCTTTTGCTGCAACCCTGCCGATCTCTTTAAAGACCTTGAGCATTTTTTCACTGCTTCCGATTATATTAAGCGCATCTGATTCTGCTGCAGTTTCTTTTAATTCCTTGAGTTCTTCCCTGAGATAAATGTCTTTAAATGCCCTATCAACGACTATTTTAAGCTCCTCAATATCAAAGGGCTTTTCAATATAATCATAAGCGCCTTCTTTCATCGCATCTATGGTGCTTTCCATTTTTCCGTGTGCTGTTATCATGATTACTGCTGTGTCAGGGTGCGCTGCCTTAATCTGGCGCAGACCATCCAGGCCGTTTCCGTCTGGAAGCATAAGGTCAAGAAGCACTACCTGATGGTCATCCTTTACAGCCTTGAGCCCTGGATTCAGGCGTGTATGGGATATAATCTTGTATCCGATCGGTTCAAGGGCTTTTACGATAACCCAGGAGATGCTTTCATCGTCATCAATTATAATTACTTCTTTTTTCATAAACAGTTTTTCCCAAAATCAGGCATATGTTCTAAGAGTTATTTCAAAAACAATCAATAGTATACTATCTTATCGGATGTTTGCCTGTTTTTTCTTCTCAAAGGGGATATAAATATTGAATGTTGTGCCCTTGCCGGGCTGGCTTTTGACCCTTATGAATCCTTTATGGTCGAGTATGATTTTTTTTGAGAGCGCAAGCCCTAATCCTGTACCATCCCTCCTTTTTGTATAAAAAGGCAGAAATATTTTTTGGATTTCCTCAGGTTCAATCCCTTCACCTGTATCTTTAATTGTTATAACAGCCCAGCGCTTTGTTTTCCCGTTTTCTCGGACATATTCAGTAGAGACCTTTGTGGCAAATGAAAGTTCTCCCTTGCTCTTCGTTGCCTCGAGAGCATTCTTAATCATATTCAGGAAAACCTGCAAAAGTTTTTCCTCATCTCCGGAAACCTTTGGGATGCTGGGGTCATAAATCCTGCTGACTGCAATCTTTTTTTTATTTAAGGGCGCTTCTAGGATTGAAAGTGCCTTTTCGATTACTTCGTGTATATTCACTGAATGAAACTGCGGCTTTCTGCATAGGGTAAGATAATTTTTCAGAACAATATTAAGTCTATCAGTCTCTTTTATTATCAGGTTTATATGTTCTGATGTGCTTGCAGATTTTACATGCGATTGGAGGAGCTGTGCTGCGCCTTTTATGCCTCCTAATGGATTTTTTATTTCGTGCGCAATTGTTCCCAAGAGATAAACAAGAGATTCGAACTGATAATCTTCTCTTTCGACAACCACGAGGTTTTCTTTCAAAGAAATAACAGCGCCTATATTCTCATCTGAGATAAAAAATGGCGAGAGATTAAAATCCACATTTACAATACGACCGATCTTTATCTCCTCTCCCTTGCCGCTGAAAGGTCTTTCTTCTGATATTGTTTTGCTGATAAGTACTGATATTATCTTTTCATCAGGGAAAAGCCTGCTAAATTTATGTCCTGACATCTCTTTCATGCTTTTTCTGAAAAACTCTTCGCCAGCCCTGTTTACAAAAATTATTATGCCTTTGTTGTCAAAGACAATAATCGTCTCAGAAATACTGTTTATAAGGGACTCAAAAGAAAACATTTTCTTATTGTTTGATTCTGTTGGGATGAGTATAAATATTGAGTCTGTTCCCGCGTACGAAACCAACAAGTGTCAGTCCTCTTGCTTCTGCGATCTCGACTGAGTAGTGTGTTGGCGCTGTGCGGCTTGCAACAACAGGGATCCCCCACTTTGAACACTTTGATGTAATCTCTGAAGAAAGACGGCCGCTTGCAAGCATTATCTTGTTCTCGAATCCAATGCCTTCAAGCAAACAGTATCCTATGACCTTGTCAACAGCATTGTGCCTTCCGATGTCCTCTGCAAAGACGAGTATATGTCTGCCGTCAGATAACGCAGCGCTGTGTATGCATCCTGTCAAGCGGTAAAAATCTGAGCGGTTTTGAAAGTCTTTGAATATTTCCATCAGATTTTTTGAATCAATCGTAAAATCATCTTTTAATTTTTCAGTCTCGAGCTTTTTTTCAAATGTAACACCGCCTATACAACCGGATGTTTTAATCCTTCCTTCTCTTGGGACCACAGCTCCCTCTGCCTGAATGCTGACAAGAATTGCGTCATCTTTGTATTCTATGCTCATCCTGTCAGAGCACCACGAACCTTTCACCAGCCCCTCTGACAATAAGAGTCCGACAACAAGCTCCCTTATCATAGTAGGAGTGCAATAAAGGCTTATTAACTCTTCCCCGTTTATCGATATCTTAAGCTTTTTCTCTACTGCAATGGTATCTTCTACCTGATGGATATTGCCTTCGGAAATCTTGTGGATTATTTTTTTTACTGAACCGTTCATTTTTTTCTTACAAAGAATTATAATTGTTTAGAAACTAAAGCGTCAATCAAATATAAAAGAGGACTGAAGCATGACTTATACTGATGCAATAAAAAAAGGGTTTAATCTCATAACAAATAACTGGCAGCTTGTGTTTGTTCAGATCGTTATGATGATTATCATTTTTATCGGACTTCTTGTTTTTATCGGGATACCGCTGCTTATCGCATTGTTGGTTTTCGGAATAGACCTTACAGAACTTATGAGGCTTAAAGACTTTTTTCTGACAATGACAAGCCCTTCTAAGATTATCTCAAAATATATCGGACTGATAATAGTTCTTGCAGCAAGTTTTGTTTTCTATCTCCTTGCCATAACATGCATATGGCTTTATGCATTGGCAGGAACAGCAGGCATATTAGGAAGGGCAATAAAGGATGAGAGCGCAAAATTCAGTCTTAGTGTTTTCTTCTCAGAAGGGAAAAGACTGTTTTTCCCTCTTTTATGGTACAGCGGAATAATAGGGCTCGTATTTACAGCAATAACATTATTTTATGGAATAGTTATTGGGCTGATGATCGCTGTTATAAACATGATGAAGCAGCAAGGGGCAGCATTGAGCATATTCCTTGGAATATTCCTTTCGCTTATTCTTCTTACGACCGGCATATTTGTACTCGTATGCACGCTTGCAGCAACTACATATGGCATTGCTGAGATGGTTTTCAGGAACACACGGCCTCTGAAGGCGCTGAAAGAGACTGCGAAATATCTTTATAATAAGCCTTCGGCCCTATGGCTTTACTTTATTGGGTTTGGCGGATATATAGCTGCAAGTTTTATTATTATTCTGATAGGCGCTCCGTTTAATCTGATACCAATAATCGGCACGATAATATCATTGCCTTATCAGTTGGCTTCGTCCATTGCACAAACATATTTATGGCTTGTTCTAATTGGAGCGGCATTCATCTATTATTTCAATTCAACAAAGGAAATGAGCAAGATAGATATTGTTCCTCTGGCTGAATTTATCCCGCAAGTGTCTGATACTTCTCAGTTTCAAGCTCCAGGGCAAGAGCTGTCTCCTCCTCAGAAGGAAGAGAAATAACAAGACCCACATTAAATATTTCTTCAAAAGAAGTCTTTACAATATTCCTGAATCTGCTGTCATCAAGATCAGGAATAATGTCTTTAAGCCCAATCATTGTATCTGTAATGTTTTGAATTGAGGCTGTTGCAAAGATATTCTGCATTTTAGAGAAATCAAGAATATATGGTATCGAACCCTGCTGCAAGAATCCATCTCCCCATCTTTTCTGGGCAGAGCCTATTATTTTTTTATTATTTATTCTCATCTCTGCATATGATACGGACTGAAAACACAATGGATTGCCTCTTTGCAGGATTTCCTTATCTGTTCTGATCTCAGGCAAGAGCCCGATTCCAGTGAATGCAAGATAGAAAGCAGAGCTGATCTTCTGGTATGTGTCAAAGAGCCCTTTCGAAAAAAGATGATTGTCTGTCTTTGAAGAGAAACTATAAGTCATTTCTTTGAAATGGAGGATTGCCCTTCCGCCTGTCGGCCTTCTCACGATTGGGATTCCTACATCTCTGCAATAGTTGATATTAATGCCGTCAGTTCTTTGAAAGTGTCCTATGCTGACAGAAGGGATATTCCATGAATAGAGTCTTAGTGTAGGCGGGGAAGAGCCTTTTCTTACGCAGGTTGATATTGCATCATCAAGAGCCATGTTAAAAGAAGCGCCTGAAGATGATGAGTTGATTAACCGCCATTTCTTGTGGTACTGTAGCATGTTATTTAGCTTGTTTTAAGGTATAATTATACCTTAAATTGCCATTATTTCACTGAGGATTTTACCTGAAGGATCGGAGGATTTTGTGATCAGATATATAAATGTAAGGTCAAAACAAAGAACCGAGTTTATTGATATAACAGACAAGATTCATGAGGTTATAAAAGAAACAGGCATTGTAAGCGGAGTATGCTATATATATGTTCCCCACACTACTGCAGGCGTAGCGATAAATGAGGGGGCAGACCCTTCTGTTCAGCGTGATATGCAGAATGCATTAACAAGGCTTATCCCAAATGAAATGAATTATTTCCATAGGGAAGGGAATGCTGATGCGCATATAAAGGCGAGTCTTGTCGGCACATCCCAGGTAGTTATTATTGATGAAGGAAGACTTGTTCTTGGCACATGGCAGGCAGTATATTTCTGTGAATTTGACGGACCACGCCATAGACGTGTTGCACTCAAGATTGCTCCTGATAAATAAACAACTATTTTTTAAATAGCATCGTTTGATCTCTAACTTTCATGCCGCATCACCTTAAGTCAAAAAAAGCTAAAAAGAACCCTTCCAGATACATAAAATAATCTATATAATAAGTGCAAAAGACTACTGCATCTATGCTATATAGAAAAGATTCAGAGTTTTAATTACAGTATAAGAGGACGGAATAATGGATATGGATAAAGAATTAACAATAGAAGCATGTACACTATGCGCGTGGCGTGAAACCTGCCAGAAAAAATTTTCTATCTCGGGCAAGGATTTAAGATGTCCAGACTTTGCAAGAGATATCTCTATAAAAGGGAGAAAAACCGATATAGATGAATCAAGGGTAAAACAAAAGGATGATCTACGATAATTTTTTCAAATTCAGGGAAGAGCCTTTTGGCGTAACGCCTGATCCAAAGTTTTTGTACATGAGCAAAAAGCATGAAGACGCGCTTGCGCATCTGCAATTCGGGATGTCTGAGAGCAGAGGCTTCATAATGCTTACAGGCGAGGTAGGTTCAGGAAAAACAACACTCATTCGTTACCTTCTAGATAATCTTGGCCAGAGCACACATACTTCAATGATAATTAATCCGATGGTTGAACCTCTGGAACTTCTTAAACTCATTAATCATGATTTTGGCGTTGTATGCATGGGGGATACTCAGAAAGACCATCTTGAAGCTCTAAATAACTTTCTGCTTAATGTTTTTTCGAAAGATGAAAAGGCTGTTCTTGTTATAGACGAGGCTCAGGAATTGAGCATGGAATGTCTGGAATTCATAAGGCTTCTTTCGAATCTTGAAACCAACACCAAGAAACTGCTTCAGGTAATTCTTGTTGGACAACCTGAGCTAAAAGGCATTGTCTCCAGCGAAAGACTAAGGCAGCTCGACCAGAGAATTGCTGTCAGATATCATCTAGAGCCTTTGGGTCTTGAAGACACTGTTAGATATGTAAACCACAGGCTCAAGATTGCAGGAGGAATGGCATTATTTCCTGAAAAATGCATAAGACTTATTCACAAATACAGTCATGGTATTCCAAGACTGATTAATCTTGTCTGCGACAGGTCACTGCTTCTGGCATATTCAAGCGGATTTATCAATCTGAGCGCAAGAACAGTGAAGGGCGCAGTAAGTGATCTAAGCTCTGATAAAAAAGAAGGGATTAAACGGCCGTCCTCAGTTACAAAACCTGTGCTTGTGAGCATCGGAGTAATACTGCTTACAGTTATTGCATACACAAACCTTTCAGTTGAAGAAAATTATCTTGATGCAATAAAAAATGCATTAAGCGGATTTAAGACAACGGGGAAATTCTATTTAAGCGACAATATATATATGGTAACTGATGAAGGTCTTTCTGAAGATGCATGCGCTCTTAATCTCATGAGCATATATGGAGAGAGAAATCTTGAGGCCGCTTCCAACGTGCTTGTTGATGTCCAGAACAGAGGATATTCAGTTTACAGATTGAGTAATGAGCTTGACAGAGCGATAAAGTTGAATGTTCCAGGCATAATTCATTTAAAGAATGACAGTCACAATAAGTGTGCTGTTATAAAGGCTATAGTCGGCGACAGCGCTGTGCTTATTGGTTCAATGGAAGGAAGAAAGACAGTTAAACTCGAAAAACTTAAGGATAACATTGCAGGAATCAGCATTTATTTTAAAAATAAATTTACCGGGAGCAATAAAATATCATTACTTCAGCAGGAACTTAAAAAAAGAGGATTTTTTAAGTTTTACGTCACAGGAATATTCGGAGAAATAACAAAAAAAGCATTAAGAAATTTTCAAAAGAGCGAAGGACTGCAGGCAACAGGCAGACTTGATATTGAAACAGTTCTATTGCTTTCAAAAGAAAAAAATACGCCAAGACTAATTCTATAGCATTTAGAATTGTCCGGAAGATCAGCCGAGACAGAGAATATAAAAGGCTTATAGCCTATTGAGGAGGATAATATGGATTTTAAAAAGTTAAGCAATATTGTTTCTGTAAAAAACGGGGTTCTGGAGCTTAAAGACAGATCTGGGCTTAGAAAGATTATGGATGAGCTTGTTTATGATGCGGTTTTCACAGAAGACATGAAGATGCAGAAGGCATATCTTCTTCTGATAAAAGAGGCTGCAAAAGCATTTGGAGCAGTGCCGTCTTCCATACATGATCTTTATGAAGAGATGGGAAAGAATTATCCCGGCTTCACGGTTCCTGCAATTAATATCAGGGGACTCACATATGATGTCTCAAAAGCAATCTTCAGAAAAGCCAAAGAGATGAAGGTCGGCCCTGTTATATTCGAGATAGCCCGCTCTGAGATCGGTTATACAAAACAGAGGCCTCTGGAATATTCTGCTGTTGTTCTTGCTGCTGCAGTAAAGGAAGATTATACGGGCCCGGTATTTATTCAGGGCGATCATTTTCAGCTTGTGAGAAAAAATTTTATTGCAGATCCAAAGCCGGAAACAGATTATGTTAAAGGATTGATTAAAGAGGCGATAGATGCAGAGTTTTATAACATTGACATCGATTCATCAACAATCGTTGATCTTGAAAAGCCTACAATAAAAGAACAGCAGAGACCTAATTTTGAAAAAACGGCAGAACTTGCAGTGCATATAAGAGAGATAGAGCCAAAGGGTGTTGCTGTTTCAATCGGAGGCGAGATCGGCGAGATCGGTGGAAAAAACAGCAATCCTAATGAACTAAGGGCGTATCTCAATGGATTTAAAGAAACATACAAGGCAGGAAAGGGCTTGAGCAAGTTGAGTGTCCAGACAGGTACATCGCATGGCGGGGTTGTTCTTCCTGACGGAACACTGGCAAAGGTGAAGATAGATTTTGATACCTTGAGGGTTCTATCTGATATGGCAAGAAAAGAATACGGACTCTCAGGTTGCGTCCAGCACGGCGCGTCAACCCTGCCTGAAGAGGCATTTCATATGTTTCCTGAAACAGGAACATCCGAAGTTCATCTTGCAACAGGATTCCAGAACATCATATACGACAGCAAGGCAACGCCGGCAGATTTCAAAAAAGAGGTATATGAATTCATAAAAAAGGAATATGCGAAAGAACGTAAGGAAGGACAGACGGAAGAACAGTTTATTTACAGCACCAGAAAAAAAGGGTTCGGTCCTTTAAAGAAAAAGTGGTGGGATCTTCCGTCAAGTATAAAAAATCCTATAATGGAAGAACTCGAAGACAGGTTCGAACTTCTTTTTGACAAACTCAAAGTTAGGGACACAAAAGAGATAGTGAAAAAGACAGTTAAGCCTGTTGTTGTGAAAAAAGAGATTCCAGGTTCGATTGTTATCTAAAGACTGATGACTATCAGAGAACAGACAGAAGACATAGAAAAAAAGATTTTTCATCCAAATGCATGTCTCAGCTCAGAGAGCAGGGGAAGGATGAAGCCTGAAAAAGAGGGCGACATAAGAACCTGCTTTCAGCGGGACAGAGACAGGATTATACATTCAAAATCATTCAGAAGACTCAAACACAAAACTCAGGTGTTTCTTGCTCCAAGAGGTGACCATTACAGAACAAGGCTCACACATGTTCTTGAGGTTGCACAGATTGCCCGCACAATATCAAAGGCGCTCAGACTGAATGAGGATCTGACAGAGGCGATTGCTTTAGGCCACGACCTTGGACATACCCCATTTGGCCATGCAGGAGAGGCGATCCTTCGTGAGATTCATCCCGGAGGGTTTGATCATTTCAAGCAGAGTCTTCGGGTTGTGGATTTTCTTGAGAATAAAGGGAAGGGATTGAATCTCACTCATGAAGTGCGCGACGGCATTGTCAAACATTCAAAAGGAAAAAGCGTTGTCATCCCTGAAGCAAAGTCCGACAGGGCTTTGACACTCGAAGGTCAGATAGTCCGCATATCAGATCTAATAGCATATGTTAATCATGATACTGACGATGCACTCAGGGCAGGTGTTATAAAAAAATCAGATATTCCAAAAAACATAATAAAAGTTCTGGGTGAAAGCCATTCAGAGAGAATCGACAGGATGGTCAGAGATATTGTTTATAAGACAAGGGATGTGGGCATTGAAGAATTAAGAATGTCGGATGATGTGATGGACACGATATGCAAGCTAAGGGATTATCTCTATGAATATGTTTATGAAGGTGATGTTATAAAAAAGGAATTCAAAAAAGCAAAACAGATACTCAAATCCATTTATGAATATTATCTTGATAACACAGAAGAGGCAGCAAAGGACATTCCATCAGATGAAAAACAAAACAAACACAGGATAGTATGTGATTTTGTTGCAGGCATGACAGATGGATTTGCGCTTATGACATACGAACGTATTTTTCTTCCCCAGCAGTGGACTGTGATTTAAAAGACTGATTTTTGTGCGCGGGAAATATTTTAATTTAACTCGTAGAGTTTCTTGATGGTTGCAATAAGAACTTCTCTGTCCTCGCAATCCTCTTTTAATGCAGCAGTAGGAGGGTGGATCAGCTTGTTTAATATAGAAGAGGCAAGACATTCTATCGCTTCCCTTTCTTTTGTTCCAAGTTCAGGTATCTTGTTGAAAATCTTTAGTATCTCGTCATTTTTTATCGCATCAGCTTTTTCCCTTAAGGCAATTATTGTTGGCACTGCATCAAGAGAAGACTGCCATTTAAGAAATTTATCGACTTCCTCATCGATTATCATTTCAGCCTTTTCTGCCTCTTTTTTCCTTCCGAGCATATTTGTGTCAACAACTCCCTGAAGGTCGTCAATATCATACAAGTACACGTTATCTATCTCGTTAATCTCAGGATCGATATTTCTTGGAACTGATATATCGATAAGAAATACCGGCTGCTGTCTTCGCTCTTTCATTACTTTTTGTATTTGAGATTTTGTAATAACATATGAAGATGCTCCTGTTGAGCATATGACAATGTCAGTATTAACAAGTTCTTCAATAAGATTTTCGAATTTAATCGGTCTTCCATTGAATTCCTTTGCAAGCTCGCACCCGCGGTCATAAGTTCTATTTGCGATCAGCACTTCCTTAACTCCGCTCTTAACAAGATGTTTTGCTGCAAGCTCTGCCATCTCGCCAGCGCCAAGGAGCACTACTGTCTTTGTTGAAAGATCAGTGAAGATTTTTTTTGCAAGTTCAACAGCAGAAAAACTTATCGACACAGCATTTTCCGCAATGCGCGTCTCTGTCCTTATCCTCTTTGCAACAGAGATTGCTTTTTTCATCAGTTTGTTGATAAGAACACCCGTTGTTTTTTTCGAGAGAGCAAAATCAAATGCATCTTTCAGCTGCCCGAGTATCTGAGGCTCTCCGACAACCATTGAGTCGAGGCTTGATGCAACCCTGAATATATGTTTTATTGCATTTGAATTTTCATGCGCATATAGGGACTTATCAAGTTTTTCTCTTTCGATGCTTTGATAATCAGAGAGAAAATTCTTTACTGTTTCATGCGCATTAGACGCTGCTTTTGAATTTGTATATATCTCAACCCTGTTGCATGTTGAAAGAATCACAGCTTCATTAATCCCTGTAATGGATTTTATCTTTAAAAGTCCTTCCTCAAGCTTGGGACCGTTAAAGGCGAGCCTTTCCCTTACATCAACATCAGCTGTTTTATGGTTTACGCCAAAGACAGAAATTTTCATAGAAATACATGAAGACCTTTTTTAAGTAATTTGACACCAAAGAACGCTATTATTATAGTGATAAAACCTATTATCGAAAGTATTGAGGCTCGCCTGCCGCGCCATCCTGCAAGAAGTCTTGCATGCAGAATTATTGCGTATATGAGCCATGTTGCGAGAGACCAGACCTGACGAGGATCATCCCATCTCCAATAACTTCCCCATGCCTTTTGCGCCCAAATAGCGCCTGTTATTATTGCAAGGGTGAGCAGGGGAAATCCGATTGTTATCAGCTTGTGATTTATCTCATCGAGAATCTGAAGGCTTGGAAGCCTTTGAAATAATCCTGAAGGATGTTTTGATTTAACATAGTGTTCCTGTACAAGGTACATTATCCCTATTCCGAATGCCATTGCGAATGATGCATTTCCCATAAATGCCAGCACAGTGTGAATACCAAGAAGATAGTGCTGAAGAACAGGACTTAAAGGAATTATCTCTTTTGGAAGCATTGAAGATGCCAGCATGAGAAGAAATCCTATCGGCATGATGAATGAGCCAAGCAGCCCGACCTTATATTTAATCTCAAGTATTATGAAAAAGAATATCGTACACCAGGAAAAAAAGGATGTAGCCTCATGAAAATTCGATATTGGAATATGTCCGGCATCAATATAACGGGAGATGATATTGATTGTGTGAAATGCAAAGCCGATCACGGCAGACATGAACATCAGCCTTGAGGTTATCTTTGTGCTTTTGAATAATTCTAATGCACTGATAATTGTTGCGGCTAAATAAAAGATCAGGGCAATTTCAAATGAAGTGTATTCCATTAAAAGCAGCCAAGCGCACAGTTATTTATTTTTATCTTGAGCCTGTCAGCAGCCTCGCCGATCTCCTTGTATGATACATTGAGATCCTCTGCTATCTTTCTTGCAGCAGGACAGGAGAGTTTCCCGTCAACAGCTCTTTTCTTGATCTCTTCTTCGATTCTGTTTTTCATTTATTAAACCATCCAGATGTTTTAAAAATTCCTCTGCCCCTGATATTGAAGCGAGGTTAATCCTGAAATTCTCTGCTTTTTCAGGTAATTTTACTGAAGGCTTTTCATCGAAGAGGATTATGTCTGCCATATCAAGAACTGCTAACCCGCTTTTTTTAAAGCCTTCTGAATCTTTCTTAAAGATAAATATTACAATATCAGGTTTTAAAAACTCAATCGCGCTGTTTCCTTCTATGATTATCCCTTCCAGATTAGACATCCTTTCTACTGCAACCGGCAAAACATCTGCAAGCTCTTCTGCAGGAGATTGCACCCATAGAACTTCCTCTGCGCCTGCGCTCAGAAGTCTTTCAGTGTCTTTGTCTTTCTGCCTGATTATCGAAGGATCATCAACTATCGAGCTGTAGAGCGCGGTCTTTGTGTACTTGATAGCGCCCCAGTTCCTGGAATTTCCGGCAAGGTGTTTCAGAATTTCGACTGCTAGTGTAGTCTTGCCAGCGTTGCTTTTGTTGCTTCCGATGCCGATAAGAAAAGGAAAATTCGCGTTGATGTCTTTACCTCTTATAATTCTTTGTCCTATTCTTGCTGTTCCTTGGCTGCAGACGAGTCGGTTTCAGTTTTGTATCCGCATTCTTTATTATGGCAGGTAAGTGTCACTGTCCCGTCTTTTGCCCTCTTCTCGTACAGGAATTCAGCCTTGCATAAAGGACATTTTTTAGGAACAGGCTTATACCACGATGCAAATTTGCAGTTTGGATAATTACTGCAGCTCCAGAACATCTTGCCTCTCTTAGAGCGCCTCTCAACAATATCTCCGTTGTCATCAGGACATTTTACTCCTGTTGTTACTGCCTTTGTTGTCTTGCATTCAGGATATTTTGAACATGCAAGAAATTTTCCGAATCTCCCTGCCTTCATAACCATCTGTGCTCCGCATTTAGGACATTTCTCGTCTATTGCAGGAGCAGGTTCACCGCCGTTCTTATCCTCAATAGGTTTTGCGTTCTTGCACTCAGGGAATCCAGAGCATGCCAAAAACCTTCCGTGCCTTCCCCATCTTATTACCATCGGTTTTCCGCATTTTTCACATATTTCTTCTGTTGGTATATCCTGAGGTTTAACCCTTTCTGTTGAATTTGCTGCTTCTGTGAGACTTGCGTCAAATGGTTTATAGAACTCTTTCACGACTTTCACCCATTTTGTTTTCCCTTCTTCTATGTGGTCAAGTTTATCTTCCATGCTTGCAGTAAACCCAATATCCATCAATGCAGAGAATTTATCCACGAGCAGATCATTCACGACAACCCCAAGCTCTGTTGGCATGAATTTCCCTTCTGTTTTCTGTACGTATTTTCTGTCCTGTATGGTAGAGAGAATATTTGCGTATGTGCTTGGTCTTCCTATCCCTTTTTCCTCGAGTGTTTTTACTAGTGTTGCCTCAGAATATCTTGGAGGCGGCTGTGTGAAATGCTGTTTAGGCTGAAGTTCATGCAGTTTAAGTTTTTCGCCTTCTTCCAATGAAGGGAGAATTGCTTCATCACCTTCCTCATTTTCTTCCTTTGCTTCTTCATAAAGAACAAGAAAACCGTTGAATCTGACGACTGTTCCTGATGCGCGAAGTTCGGCGGTAGGCGTCCCATTTCCAGCCTCAATAATAAGTGTTGTCTGTTCAAGCTGTGCAGGAGCCATCTGGCTTGCGATGAATCTGTTCCATATCAGCTTATACAAAGCGAACTGTTCTTTTGAAAGATAATGCTTTATATCTTCTGGCTTATGATCCAGATATGTTGGTCTGATCGACTCGTGTGCATCCTGAGCAGATGCCTTGCTCTTGTAAACAGGCGAGGAATCAGGAAGATAATCCTTGCCAAATTCTTTTTCGATAAATTTTCTTGCAGCGGTCTGCGCTTCAGGAGCGACTCTCAGAGAATCTGTTCTCATATAGGTTATTAAACCTACTGAACCTTCTCCTTTTAGGTCTACGCCTTCATACAACTGCTGTGCAAACATCATTGTTTTTTTTGCAGAGAAATTGAGCGCGCGTGCTGCTGACTGCTGGAGAGTGCTTGTGATAAAAGGAGGGTAAGGCATCCTCTTTCTGTTCTTTTTCTCTATCTTCTTAAGGATGTAAATCTTGTTTTTAAGATCATTGACCAGCGTAGATGCGGATGTTTCATCAGGCAGTAAGAATTTTGCTCCTGGTACCCGGTACTTTGCGTCAATTGTTGAGACTTTTGCCCAGAACTTTGGAGGCTTCCCGCCTTCGAGATTTGCGCTTATTGACCAGTATTCTTCTTTTTTGAATGCCTCGATCTCGCGCTCTCTTTCAACAACAAGACGCACAGCAACTGACTGCACTCTGCCTGCGCTCAATCCCCTTCGTACTTTTCTCCAGAGGAGAGGGCTTAAGCTGTAACCCACAAGTCTGTCAAGTATCCTTCTTGCCTGCTGTGCATCGACCTTGTTCATGTCAATGCGCTGCGGATTTTTTATAGCTTCCTTAACAGCCTTTGCTGTTATCTCATTAAAGGTTACCCTGAATATATTTTTTGCTTTGCCGTTCAACTCGTCAGCAATATGCCATGCAATTGCCTCGCCTTCTCTGTCAGGGTCGGTCGCAAGATATATCTTGTCCGCAGACTTCGCTGCTTTTTTAAGTTCTTTTATTATCTTATCTTTGCCCGGAATGACAACATAAGTAGGTTCGAAATTTTTCTTTACATCAACGCCGAGCTTTTTCTTAGGAAGGTCTTTTACATGTCCGATAGAAGCCTTAACTGAAAAAGTCTTCCCGAGTATCTTGTTAATGGTCTTTGATTTTGCAGGCGACTCAACAATAACCAGTGAACTCATTTATAAAACTCCCTCCTCGAAATACATTTATTCATACAAGAAAAAATTTTTTTCCCTCTGCCTGTTTTACGATTCCCTTTAACTCAAGGCTGAGAAGAATTCCGAGAACCCTTGATGAAGGCATCATGCTTTCTCTCGATAATATATCAACGTGCCTGGGCTCTGCAGTCATTATATCACAAAGCCTTTTCTCTTCATCCGTAAGCTCAGTCTTTGCTTTTTCTTTAGATTTTATAAAACCCTTTAAAGAAGGCGCAAGTTTCTCTATTATATCCTCTGCGCTCAGAACAGTTTTTGCGCCGTTTCGTATGAGCTGGTTTGTGCCTTCTGAATTTTTCGAATTAATATTACCCGGTACTGCAAATACTTCTCGTTTCTGCTCCTTTGCATATTCTGCTGTTATCAGAGAACCGCTGTCAGATACAGCCTCAACAACAAGCACTCCAAGGGAGAGTCCGCTTATCAGCCGGTTTCTCCTTGGAAAATTTTCCTTGTCAGGCGGAGTGCCAGGAGCAAATTCACTCACAACATATCCTGATGAAGATATTTTCTCCATCAGCATCTTGTTCTCAGGAGGATAAGGCACGTCAATGCCTGAACCCATAACCCCTATAGTTCTTCCTCCTGCCTTCAGTGCCGATATATGCGCAAGCGTATCAATGCCTCTTGCCATTCCGCTCACTATGGTAAATCCCATCTGTGATAATTCTGATGATAATTTTTCAGTTATATGCTGGCCGTAGCTGGTGAGTTTTCTCGAACCTACTACTGCCAGAGCGAATTTATCATTTTTCTCAGGAATGCTTTTTACATAAATAAAAATCGGAGAATCGTTTACTGCCTTCAAGTTTTCAGGATAATCCTTATCGTTGATCGTGATTATCTGGATACCGCTGTTTTTAAGCTTTGCTATCTCTGCATCAATTTTTTTCCATGCATCGAATTCTTTTATGTTCTTTGCTTTTTTTGGGCCAACTGATTTTATCTCTGAGAGCTCTTTAATGGATGCATTAAAAACATCTTTCGGGTTTTTGTATACAGCAAGAAGTTTTTTTGCTGTTACAGGCCCGATATCTTTTACATCTCTTAAGGCAATCCAATATTCAAGTCCCGGCATAAATTCAATTAATCAAAGATAAAAGACAAGATGCTGGTCTGTTCTTATTTGTCTTTTCTCAGCAGCTTTCTTACCTTGAGTCTTAATGCATTAAGTTTTATGAATCCCTCTGCATCCTTCTGATTATATATTTCTTCAGCCTCGAATGTTGCAAGCTCTGCATGATAAAGCGACTTTGGAGATTTTCTGCCGACAACCTGACAATTCCCCTTATACAGCTTCAGCCTTACAGTCCCAGTTACATCCTGCTGAGTGTCATCAATCATTGTCTGGAGCATGGTTCTCTCTGGTGCAAACCAGTAACCGCAATAAACGAGCTCTGCATATTTAGGTATAAGAGAGTCTTTGATGTGCATTACTTCTCTGTCAAGAGTAAGAGATTCCATTGCACGGTGCGCAATATGAAGCACTGTACCGCCCGGTGTTTCATAAACACCCCTTGACTTCATTCCAACATACCTGTTTTCAACAATATCAACCCTTCCTATGCTGTTTGCACCTGCAATAGAATTCAGTTTCTCGAGCAGTTTTGCTGGGCTCATTTTTTTCCCGTCTATTGCAGCAGGATCCCCTTTTTCAAATTCTATCTCTATATATACAGGTTTGTCAGGCGCTTTTTCAGGAGAGACCATCATTGTGTACATGTCAGAGGGAGGCTCTGCCCATGGGTCTTCGAGTATTCCTCCCTCATAACTTATATGAAAAATATTTCTGTCAGTGCTGTAAGGTTTTGCTTTTGTCGCAGTAACAGGGATTCCGTGCTTTTCTGAATAGTCTATTAAAGACTGTCTGGAATTAAACGGCCATTCACGCCACGGAGCGATTACTTTTATGTCAGGCTTCAACGCATAATATGTCAGCTCAAACCTCACCTGATCATTACCCTTTCCTGTTGCTCCGTGCGAAACAGCATCAGCGTTTTCTTTTTGAGCGAGCTCAATCTGTTTTTTTGCTATTAACGGTCTTGCTATTGATGTGCCTAGAAGATAAGTTCCTTCATATATCGCGTTTGCGCGAAGCATTGGGAAGATATAATCCTTCACGAATTCTTCCCTCAGGTCTTCGACATATGCTTTTGATGCTCCTGTTTTCAGCGCCTTTTCTTTTACTGTGTCTAGCTCATCTCCGCCCTGACCGAGATCTGCGCAGAATGCGATTATCTCTGCATTATATTTTTCCTTGAGCCATTTAATCGCAACCGATGTGTCTAGTCCGCCTGAATATGCAAGAACTATTTTGTTCATCTATCTGCAATCCTCCATATGATTATTCTATTCAACTTTAAGCTGTTTTCTGAGTTTTCTGTCAACATTAGCTATTTCATCAGCGTCGTCGCCGCTGAGTTCCCATGTGTATCTTCCGTCTTGTAGGCGTTTCACCTTTATCTTCACAGATTTTTTTGGTTTTACCTGTTGTATCTCCTGCTGCTTCTTGAACTGGAAGCTGTCTTTCTCCTGCGAGAACGCATCTGTTGCTGCAAATGAAAATAGCAATGCCAGCAATATAAAAAATCTTATTATCATAAAAGACATTATAGAGATTAGATGAAAAGAGGTCAATAGCCCAAGATTTCAAAAAAATAGTGGAGATAATCCCGCTAGAGTCGGGACGACCCCGTTTGCTGAAAATTTTTGGTGGAGCTGACCGGGATCGAACCGGCGACCCCAACGTTGCGAACGTTGTGCTCTCCCAACTGAGCTACAGCCCCTTTTGTTATGTGCTGACAAAAAAGAACTTTTCAGTGTGAAATTTTAGGTTTTCAGAATTATATAATATTCACCAGCTTTTTTCTTTGACTACAGACGAGGTTGACAAGAAAATATGAATAATCGTA
Organism: Nitrospiraceae bacterium; assembly: GCA_021373015.1. Classification (NCBI taxonomy): domain Bacteria; kingdom Pseudomonadati; phylum Nitrospirota; class Nitrospiria; order Nitrospirales; family Nitrospiraceae; species Nitrospiraceae bacterium. The sequence goes on along the minus strand of JAJFTJ010000004.1, from coordinate 64,346 downwards.
TTCTATTAGTCTGTTTTTTTTACTGGGGTAAAAACCCTCAGGGCCGCTAGCTCAGTTGGTAGAGCAACGCCCTTTTAAGGCGTGGGTCGTTGGTTCGAATCCAACGCGGCTCACCATTTGTCCCCATCGTCTAGCCCGGCCTAGGACATCGCCCTTTCAAGGCGGTAACACGGGTTCGAATCCCGTTGGGGACGCCAAATGGATGATGAAAAGGGACTGCGAATAAGCAGTCCCTTTTTTTGTCAAAGAAAAAATCAGACAGAATAAAAACTAAAATTAGCATAACAGGAGAAAGTAATGGCTTTAAGTATAGGTATTGTAGGACTCCCTAATGTAGGGAAGTCTACACTTTTTAATGCGCTCACAAAGGCACAGAATGCATCAGCAGCAAATTATCCATTCTGCACAATAGAACCCAATAAGGCGGTCGTTGCTGTTCCTGACAAACGTTTGTATCAATTATCAGAAATAGTTAATCCTCAAAGGATACAGAATGCAATAGTTGAATTTACGGATATTGCAGGGCTTGTAAGAGGCGCTTCAAAAGGCGAGGGACTTGGCAACCAATTTCTTTCTCATATAAGAGATACCTCTGCGATAGTGCATGTTGTAAGGTGTTTTGAAGACGAAAATATAATACACGTTGACGGAAATATTGATCCATTGCGCGACATAGAAGTCATAAATACAGAACTGGTGCTTGCTGATCTTCAGACACTGGAAAATAGTATAACGCGTCTAGACAAACAGGCAAAGGGAGATAAAAAGATCCAGCCATTGCTTGATATGGCAAAGAAAGTTTTTGATCATCTAAGCACAGGCAAACCAGCGGTTCTCTTTGATGAAAGAGAATCAGATGTATTCGTGGAACTTGCAAAAGAAACAAGGCTGATCACTTCAAAGCCTGTGATATACGCAGCTAATGTTGATGAAAAGGGACTGGCTGAAGACAATAAATATGTTAATGCGGTTCACAAGTTTGCAGAAGAGCATAATGCAGAATCAGTGAAGATCTGCGCAAAGATCGAAGAGGAAATGGCAGAGATGAGCGATGAAGAGCGCAATGAATTCCTCTCATCTCTCGGAGTGTCTGAGAGCGGACTCGATCAGATAATCCATCATGGTTATCATGCACTTGGTTTAATAAGCTATTTCACTGCAGGAGTAAAAGAAGTCCGCGCATGGACGATCCAAAGCGGATGGAAAGCGCCAAAGGCAGCATCAGTTATTCATGATGATTTTGAACACGGGTTTATTCGCGCAGAGGTGATTGGTTTTGATGATTACATTGAGTGCACAGGAGAATCAGGCGCGCGCAATGCAGGCAAGCTTCGCACAGAAGGCAAGGAGTATGTTGTGAACAATGGAGATGTGATGCATTTTCTTTTTAATGTGTAGGTTAAGTCCAGACAAAATCAGTTATGGTTTCAAATAATCTATCCTGCATAGTATAATATTCCACAAATTTCTTTGGGGGGAAAGGCGGGAAAATGAATCTCTTCAGTCTGAATGCAAAGACAATCTCTGATGCGTGGTTCCAGCTGATATACAACATCTTCGATTACGCCTACACCCAGAAGATCCAAAAAGGCTCTTTTGAAAATGAGCAGTACAGGCTTCAATATCCGGGCATCGCAGTTTTCATAGAACATCCTTCAGAGGACATGATCCCTGTGATTCCGCCGGGCCTTAACATCCCTTCACCAACAACACAGGAATACATTGAAGATTATTTTGCTGCGTATCTTATGGACCCTGAGCTTTCTGAGAATGAGACTTACAGATATTCAAGCAGGATACATCATCCAATGCCAAAAGGCGGGACGCAGATGGACAGGGTAATACAATTATTAAAAGAAACTCCTCTAACCAATCAGGCAATTGTCGAGATTGGATCTCCTGAAGACCATGATATCTGCTACGGCAATGACGGCAAACTAGACCCTCCGTGCTTGAGGCTTCTTGATTTCAAAGTTATCCCCCGCAAAGATGAGATGGTTTTGACTGTGAGCTGTTATTTCCGTTCATGGGATTTGTGGGCGGGTTTTCCGACTAATCTCGGCGGAATAGAACTTCTTAAAAACTATATTGCAGGAGAGACAAATCTAAAAAATGGGCCGATGTATGCTTACAGCGCAGGCGGGCATATATATGGTTATCAGGAAGAGATTGCAAGAATAAGGACTTTAAAGACTATCAATAAAGAATAGCTTTGATTGTTAGTCTGCAGCGTTTCAAAATAACCTACCTATATCATAATTATTTTAAAAACATAAAAAAATTGGTATAATTTAAAAAATTAGTGGGGAGGGATATCATAGAGCCTGTTTCTTTGTTAACTGTGGGATATGAAGGAAGAAATATATCAGAATTTATTGATAATCTTCTGAATAAAAAAGTACGTACTCTTATTGATGTAAGAGAAATACCTGCAAGCAGAAAATTTGGATTTTCAAAAAATCAACTCTTGGGTCACCTTGAAGAAGTCGGCATAAAATATATTCACATTAAAGACTTAGGCAGTCCGAAAACATTAAGAGAGAAACTTCGTGAAAATAATGACTTTGACTCTTTTTTTAAGAAATATTCTGCTTATATACAGACAAGATTGGATATTGTTAAAAAAATATATGAAGATATAATAATGCATGAGAAAAGCTGTATTATGTGTTTTGAAAGAAATCCATCTCAATGTCACAGAAAAATAGTTGCAGAGAAAGTAAAAGAAATAGATGGTAATGGTCTTGTAATAACACATATATAGGCAAAATGGTATTAGAGACAAAACAAATCCTTGTTACTGTTAAAACGTATCCGAATCCAAGCAAAAAACATGTAGAAACAGTTTGTATCGCAGGCATAGACCTAAAATCAAATCAGTGGATACGCTTGTATCCGATACCTTTCAGAGATTTAGAAGATGAAAAGAAGTTCAAAAAATACAACATAATAGAATTGAAAGCTGAAAAAGCCTCTTCTGATAAAAGACCGGAAAGCTATAAGGTTGATAGTGACAGCATTAGAATTTTAGACTACTATAGCACTAAAAAAGATAAGAATTGGGCTCTTAGAAAAAAAATAATCCTGCCAACTCTGTCGTCTTCGTTATGTAGCATATTGGAAGAAAATAAAATTAATGACAAATCATTAGGCATGTTCAAACCGCAAAATATTCGTTTTGCTTATAAAAAAATAAAACTAGTGAACTGCGAAGAACACGACAAATATTATGCCCAACTTGATTTCAATAAAAAACCCAAAAAGGCAATAGAAAAAATTCCTTTTGATTTCAGATACAGTTTTTCTTGTGAAGGGCACTCAGATTGCAAGGGTCATAACCTGACTATAATTGATTGGGAAATATTTGAATCATTCAGAAAATGGAGATTGAAATATAAAGATGAAAACACTTTGCTCGAAAAGATTTCTGAAAAATGGCTCAATAAAATGTGTTCAGGAAATAATGACACTTATTTTTATGTAGGAAATATGCATAGATTCAGAGATAATTTTATGGTGCTTGGTGTTTTTTATCCACCTAAAATATAAAGGTACCTTTTCAAGTTGTATTCTGATCTTCTGTATTTTTGATTTCTGAACTGCCTGTTATTTACCCATCCAATCTATATAATTAAAGACAAACCAACAGCATTGGAGATAAATATAACTTTCGACTTCCTAATTTATTCATTTTCTAACAAAATACCCATAGCTCTGTGGAACAAATAGCTCTTTGTGCTGGTTATTAAAGAAATCATCTGTCATCCCAGCTATAAAATCAATGATTTTTCTTTCATTGCTTGTTATTTTAAGATAATTTTCGTTCATTTCATTTAAGAAATGCTCTTGAATAGCACTCTGAGAATTATTACTTAAACTTTCTTTGTATGTATAGAATAAACGCTTAAACACTCTTTGTATTTTTTTAGCTTCTGTTTTTATAAGTGGGTTAGAGTAAATATGATCACTGTTGAATTTTTTCAAATTTTCTAAGGCTCTAAACACATTTTGACTGAATATAAGATATTCTTTGTTATAACTGTTCTTCACTAAATCTAATACTAGCTTGTTGATAATCTCATCATTGGTGTTCCCTAAAATTCCTGTTATTTTAGATGGGATGTCCCCCCTTTTGATTAATTTAACAGATATAGCATCTTCAATGTCTCTACCAATATAGGCAATTATGTCTGAAATTCGTACAACACATCCTTCAAGAGTCATTGGTACAATTCTTTTAGAATAGTCTTCTAACTTAAAACAATTTCTATATTCTTCTTCAAACTTATCCCAAGATTTATCATATTCTGGTTTATACTCCCTGTCTAATATTTCTCCATTGTGTGAGAGAATGCCATCTAGTACCTGCAAAGATAAATTTAATCCATCCCCACCTCTTTCTATCTCCATTAAGAATCTGACACTTTGTGCATTATGGCAAAAATACCCGATGTTATTTTTTTGACAAAGTTCGTTTAGCATTTTCTCTCCATCATGGCCATAAGGAACATGTCCTAAATCATGACCGAGGGCGATTGCTTCAATTAAATCTTCGTTTAATTTTAAACATCTTCCAATAACTCTTGCTATTTTTGATACAAACTGTACATGTAAAACTCTGTGTGTAATATGGTCATTTTCAAAAAGTGAAAATACTTGGGTTTTATCGATATATCTTGAATATGCTTTGGAATGAATAATCTTATCCGTATCGTGGAAAAAACGTGGCCTAATATTTCCTCTGTCAGGTATTTTTTCTCTTTTAGGATGTTTTCTGATCCCTCTGTTATTTTTACATGCGCATTGCGAAAGAAATTTTTCCCTTTTCGAATTATTTAATACTATTTCTGTGAATATTTCTTTCTCATGCATAATTTTTATTCCTTTTGTAATTTTTTGAATGAAGATAAAGAAATAAATTTTGAATTTTGCTTTAATTGACAAATAAATTTTGTACTTGTTCTCCCAATTCCTAAATCTTACGCATATCAATGACAAAATTCAACAGGATTCAAAGGGGAAAGTGCAAAGTATAAAGGGAAAGCGTTTGGGGTTATTTATTTAAAATCTTTGCTGCGTCTTTTGCAAAATAGGTGAGGATCATGTCAGCTCCCGCGCGCTTTATTGAAATAAGCATTTCCATCATAACGCGCGTCTCATCTATCCAGCCGAGTTTTCCCGCTGCCTTGACCAGTGAATATTCTCCGCTCACATTATAGGCGGCAACAGGCAAGTTAAACGTATTTCTAACATCAGAGATTACGTCGAGATATGAAAGAGCGGGTTTGACCATTACTATGTCAGCGCCTTCTTCTATGTCAAGCGCAACTTCTTTTAATGCCTCTCTTCTGTTAGCAGGATCCATTTGGTATGAGCGTCTGTCTCCGAACTGCGGTGTTGATTCTGCCGCTTCTCTGAAAGGGCCGTAAAATGCAGATGCATATTTTGCTGCATAGCTCATTATAGGAGTTTCTGAAAAACCATTCTCGTCAAGTGCATGCCTTATTGCCTTAACCCTTCCGTCCATCATATCAGAAGGCGCAACAATGTCAGCGCCTGCTTTTGCATGCGATAAAGCTTGTTTTGCAAGAAGCTCTAAAGTAGCGTCGTTTTTTACACTGCCTTTTTCTATAACGCCGCAGTGCCCGTGGCTTGTGTATTCGCACATGCATACATCTGTTATCACATAAAGCTCGGGGAGTTTGTCTTTTATGATTTTTATTGCATTTTGCACAACTCCGTGAGGATCATGACCTGATGAGCCTGTCTCGTCTTTTTTCTCTGGTATGCCGAATAAAATTATTGACGGGATGTTCAAGGAATGAATCTCTTTTGCGTGCTCAGCTATTTTATCCACTGATTCTTGAAAACAGCCGGGCATCGAGGATATTTCTTTGCGTGTGTTTTTGCCTGCTGTTACAAAGAGCGGATAGATGAAATTATCAGGAGAAAGCGAGGTCTCCCTGACCATTCTCCTGATAGTCTCGTTTTTTCTTAATCTTCGCGGTCTATGAATTGGGAACATTTTCCAATATCCCAAACAGGATTAGCTGCATCCGCATCCGCCGCCGCTTCCGCATGAAGAGCCTTCAGTGCTGCATCCGCTGCCGCATGCAGACTGTTTTCCACCTGTTACTGCAAATCCTTCCTGTTCGTTATTTTTAATGTAGTCAACATTCATTCCGTCCATCTGTTGGAATGTTTTTCTGTCTATGAAGATATTGAGACCGTTTTTTTCTATTATCTCATCACCTTCAGCGGATTTCTCCTCAAGATTCATGCCGAAAGACGGGCCGCAGCATCCGCCTTCAACCATGTGTATGCGAAGACCCCATGCGGGTTTCCCCTCTACATTAAGTATTTCTTTGACTTTTGCTGCTGCTGCATCTGATATTGTTACCACGAAACCTCCTTGCTGCATTTATCAAAAATCATCAAGACTTCTGACAAGCATTTGTTTATTTCTATTAAGAATAAGGCAAAATCTGCTCAAAAAGCAATACTAGGACAAACATGGGTTATAATCTAAACATGGCAAAGATAAATCTCAAATCATTAAATGAAGAAGAGATAAAAGAATTTATAAAATCTCAGGGACTGCCTGATTACAGGGGTGGACAGATACTTCACTGGATTTACGAGAAAAAAGCTGAGTCCATGGACCAGATAACAGAGTTCTCGAAGGAACTTAGAAAAAAACTTTCAAGCATCGCATATATCAGTAATTTAAATCTTCTAGAAAAACAAACCTCAAAAGACAACACTGAAAAATTTCTCTTCAAGCTTGAAGATGATGAATCCATAGAGAGCATTCTTATCCCTGATGAAGAACGTTTAACTCTCTGCATCTCGTCTCAGGCCGGCTGTGCAATGGGATGCAGGTTCTGTCTCACAGGCAAAATAGGGTTTAAGCGGAATCTCATGGCTCATGAGATAGTCGATCAGGTTATATATGTAAGCAGAGTTATCGCGAAGAGAAAGAAAAACAACATCCTGACGAATATTGTTTTTATGGGAATGGGCGAACCTCTTGCAAATCTGGCTGAGGTTGTAGAGGCCTTACACAGGTTGATCCGATTTATGGGAATATCAAGAAAGAGAATAACGCTTTCAACTTCAGGCATTGCAGCAAAGATCGCTGAATTTTACGAGCATGCGCCTAAAGTGAATCTTGCTGTTTCCCTGAATGCTGCTGATGATGAGACCAGAAACAAGCTTATGCCAATAAATAGGATTTATCCGATCAAGATGCTGCTTGATGAATGCAGAAAGCTGGATATGCCTGCGAGGGACAAGATAACTTTTGAATATGTGATGGTTGACGGGATCAATGATAAGCCAGAGGATGCGAAAAAACTTGTTAGACTTCTTAAGGGCATTCCTTCAAAGGTGAATATAATCCCGTTTAATAAATATCACGGCACAGAATTTAAAAAACCTTCTGATGAAAAAATCTTTGCATTCCAGAAGATACTAATGGACGGGAATATCAATGCATTTATAAGAAAAAGCAAGGGGCAGGATATTCTTGCTGCATGCGGACAATTAAAGGCAGGATATAAGACAAATAAATAGTAATACAGACATTGTTCAAAATTTCTTTAACTTGACGATCTTGGTTATATTGTTTTCAGCTCTATGGACTTTTTATAATGTGTCGTATAAAAATTTTTTATCTGACTGTTCTATATCTTAAAAATGTCTAATTTCTATTTGTTATGGTACTTAAATTAAAAAAAGATTTGGGAGTGTTGTTTGAGCAGATTCATCCCGAAGACTTTCGGGGTGCCTCGCAGGTAGCAAAGCGACTGAGAATGAGCGAGAACAATACTCCCAAATCTTTAAAAAGCAAATACGAAAATTTATTATGAATAAAGTAATCATATTGGCCGGGCCTACCGGCGTCGGGAAAACAGAGGCGTCGATACTCCTTGCGCAGAAGCTTGGCACAAATATAATCAGCGCTGATTCAATGCAGATTTATAAAGGCATGGACATTGGCACTGCAAAGCCGTCTGCTGAACAGAGAAAGATCGTGAAACACCACATGATTGATATTATCCAGCCTTCAGAACCTTACAGTGTCGGAAGATACATAGAAGATGTTGTTCCAATAATAGAGTCGCTGCATGAAAATGAAAAAATACCCTTGATGGTCGGCGGCACAGGGCTTTATATAAAGGCAATGACAAGGGGGATATTCAGCGGTCCGTCTGCTGACTGGAAATTAAGAGAAGAACTCCTTGCGCTCGAGCAGGAACAGGAAGGCGCATTATTCAAATACCTCACACAGCTTGATCCAAATGCTGCATCGAAAATAATGCCTGCTGACACAAGGCGCGTTATCAGGGCGATTGAAGTGTGTCTTAAAACAAAACAGGGGATATCAGAGCTTCAGCAGAAATTAACAGAACCCTTGCCGTATGAATTCATAAAAATTGGATTAACAAGAGAAAGAAAAGAGCTTTATGAAATTATTGAAGAGCGCGTTGATAAGATGATAGCAGATGGATTAATCGAAGAAGTAAAAAACATCTTAAACATGAAACCTGACAGAACTCCCATGCAGGCAATAGGATATAAAGAGACTGCAATGTATTTGAATAATGAGATATCTCTTGATGAGACAGTCAATATTATAAAAAAAGGCACTAAGCGTTACGCAAAAAGGCAGTTCACGTGGTTTAAAAAAGAAGAGGGAATAACATGGATTGATATAACGGGAATTTATAATGCCGAAGATATATTTAACCATCTAAAAAAGCAGTCAAATCATCTTTTAACCTGATAATTCTCAGGCTTGCATTATTAGCTGTAAATCTTTTATGGTAGATGCAATTTATGAAACATTGTCTTAACAGACTGAGAAAGGAAGACATCCCTGAAAAAATATAGAAATCCATTCCCGACAGCAGACATCATCATAGAATATAAGGGCGGGATTGTTCTTATCAAAAGGAAGAATCCTCCAATAGGCTGGGCAATTCCAGGAGGTTTTGTTGATTACGGCGAGAGCCTCGAAAAAGCAGCAGCAAGGGAAGCAAAAGAAGAAACAGGTTTAAGGGTAAGGCTGTTAAGACAGTTTCATACATATTCAGCTCCTGACAGAGACCCGAGGCATCATACAATAACTACTGTGTTTATTGCCAAAGGAGAGGGCAGACTGAAGGCTGATGATGATGCTGAAGATGCAGGGATATTCAAAAAAGGGAAGCTTCCCTTACCATTGGTTTTTGACCATAAAAAAATATTAAATGATTATTTTAACAGGAGGTATTAAATGCTTCAGTTTATGCGCAAACATGCAAAGTTCTTTTATGTGTTTTTCTTTTTGATCATTATTTCTTTTATTTTTTTCTATGTAGGGCCGATAGATAAATCCACATCAATTCCGCTGGCCATGATAGGGAAAGACAGGATAACCATGGAAGAATATTCAAAGACATATGAAAGAGTAAGAGAGAATCACAGGGATCAGCTGAAGGAAAAATTCAATGACGAGATGGAGAAAAAACTGGGGCTCAAAGAAAGAGTCCTTGATATGATGATAGATGAAAAAATTCTGCTTATTGCAGCCAAAGATCTTGGGATAAAAGTAAGCGATGAGGAACTTGGACAGATAATCAGGAGTGAGCCTGCATTTCAGAGAGACGGTGTTTTTAATAAAGATATTTATTTCAGAGTGCTGAAGAGCAACAGGATGAGCACAGAAATATATGAAAGCTCGAGAAAGGCAGAATTTATTGTTGTGAAGATGAAGAGCCTGATAGCAGAGTCTGTAGACCTGACTGACAGCGAGCTTAAACAGATAAAAGGCGGAGTTCAGGAGATAATCACGGCAAGACAGCTAAAGAGAGAAAAGGCGATCAAATCATATATAGAAGGGCTGAAAAATATGATAGGGGTTAAGGTTAATACAGAGCTTTTGTCTTAATTAAATCACATAATCAAAACTTATCAGCTCATTGCCATTTCTGAATTGACTTGTCTGTTTCAGTGTGCTAATTTTCAAACCAAATCCTGATGCAGAAAAAAGGTTACAGGAGGGTTTAAAAATGCCGTATGATGCAACGAAGCTGGCCGATTGGCAGATTTCCGAAGAAGCTGAAAGGAATATGCCTACCCCCGAAGAGTGGCGCGAGAAACTTGGGTTGCAAAAAGATGAGATGCTTCCCATGGGGCGCCTCTCAAAAATTGACTTCCTTAAGATAATAAATCGTCTCAAGAACAAACCTGACGGGAAATATATAGAGGTTACGGCTATTACGCCTACGCCTCTGGGTGAAGGGAAAAGCACTACCTCGTGTGGTTTGATGGAAGGTCTTGGCAAGCGCGGAGTAAATGTTGGAGGAGCTCTGCGCCAGCCGTCCGGCGGACCCACAATGAATGTTAAAGGCACTGCTGCAGGCGGTGGCAACTCTTTGTTGATTCCAATGACAGAGTTTTCTCTGGGACTTACCGGCGACATCAATGACATAATGAACGCCCACAATCTTGCAATGGTTGCTATGACAGCGCGCATGCAGCACGAGCGCAACTACAATGACGAACAGCTCGAGCGTCTCACAAGAATGAAGCGCCTCGACATCGACCCCACACGCGTTGAGATGGGATGGGTCATGGATTTCTGCGCCCAGAGTCTCAGAAATATAATCATCGGCATAGGCGGCAAACAGGACGGATTTATGATGCAGTCGAAATTCGGCATTGCAGTAGGCTCAGAATGCATGGCAATCCTTTCAGTAGCAAATGACCTTGCAGACCTAAAAAAGCGGCTGAACAATATCACAGTTGCATTCGATAAAAGCGGCAACCCAGTCACAACAGGAGATTTGGAAGTCGGCAATGCAATGACTGCTTTCATGCGAAACACAATTAATCCGACCCTCATGTGCACTGCAGAATACAATCCATGTTTTGTTCATGCTGGACCTTTTGCAAATATTGCAGTAGGCCAGTCATCAATTATTGCAGATCGTGTTGGACTGAAATTATTCGACTATCATGTGACAGAATCCGGTTTTGCAGCTGACATAGGTTTCGAAAAATTCTGGAATGTCAAATGCCGCTTCAGCGGATTGAAACCACATGTGTCAGTGCTCACCACCACTGTCCGCGCTTTGAAGATGCACGGAGGAGGTCCAAAGGTAGTAGCTGGTAAATCCCTGCCTGAAGAATACACAAAGGAAAATATTAAGCTTGTAGAAAAAGGCTGCGCTAACATGGTTCACATGATAAACGTTATCCGAAAATCAGGAATAAATCCTGTTGTGTGCATCAACCGTTTTTACACTGACACGAATGCTGAAGTGGCTGTTGTCAAAAAAGCCGCTGAAGCAGCAGGCGCGCGCTGCGCTGAATCACAGCATTGGCTCAAAGGAGGCGAGGGAGCTCTCGAACTTGCAGACGCAGTCATTGATGCGTGCAATCAAAAGAATGACTTTAAATATTTGTATCCGATAGAGATGAAACTGCGCGACCGCGTTGCGCTCATCGCCAAAGAAGTATATGGCGCTGACAGTGTCTCATGGCTGCCTGAAGCTGAAACCAAGGCAAAGATGCTGGAAGATGATTCCAAATACGCAGACTTCGCAACAATGATGGTCAAGACACATTTAAGTTTAACCCATGACCCGGCGCTCAAGGGAGTTCCTAAAGGATGGACTTTGCCAATCAGAGACGTGTTGATTTATTCGGGAGCTAAATTCTTATGCCCCTGCGCAGGTACGATCAGCCTCATGCCCGGAACAAGCTCTAATCCAGCTTACAGAAGGGTGGATGTTGATGTGAATACAGGAAAGGTAAGCGGACTTTTCTGATACGGATAAGCTACAATTAAAATATCAATCTGAGCCTCCTGAAAAATGCAGGAGGCTTTTAAATTTCAGGAGGCAATATGCGAATAAGCATCGAACTTGCAGCTGGTTTAATATTAGCAATAGCCACGGGATACTATTGGTATGCCATAGGGAATTCGATGCCGATTAATGATGTTCCGCTTGGTTTCAGATATTCTTACAGGCTTTTCCCATATGCTGATATTGTATTTGCGGCATCAGGCATGCTTTTGTTTTATCGCGGTCTGCAGAAGCTAAAAAAATAATCTACTTTCAATTTTTTTAATGTTTGAATGCCCTTTGTCCTGTAAACACCATTGTTACTTTTGGATCTACCTCATTGCATGCCTCGATAATCTCAAAGTCTCGTTCTGAACCTCCGGGCTGGACAATTGCAGTAACTCCCTGCTTAATTCCTACGTCAACACCGTCCCTGAATGGGAAGAATGCATCGGATACCATTATCGATCCGATAAGTCCGCCTTTATCTTTTTTTGTCTGTGCGTCTATCTCATCGAGCAGTTTTCTGTCTCGCTTGCCTTGTTCTGCTTCGAGTTCGAATGTTTTGTAAGGGATACCGTGTTTTTTGAAACATAATGCATCCGCATATTTTGTATATGCCTTAAATACCGCTATCTCAGCGACTCCGACCCTGTCCTGTTCTCCGGTGCCGATGCCTGCTGTTACGCCGTCTTTAACATAAATTACGGAATTTGATGTTATGCCCTGCTCAACATTCCATCCGAAGAGCATATCCTCATATTCTTTTTCTGTTGGCTGTCTTTCAATGGAATATTCTTTGACTTTATACGCAGTTTTTGCAGGAAGGAAATCATTTTTTGTCCATATCCTGTTCATTGCCGACTGCTGCACTATTATTCCTCCGTCAATCAAAGACTTAAAATCAACAAAGCGGAAGCTTCTGTATTTTTCCAACTCGTTTATTTTATTTACTCTGATTATCCTGAGTTTTTTTCTTTTTGCCAGTATCTCGATCGTGCCGTCTTCAAAATCAGGGGCAGCAACAACTTCGAGATAATTATTATTAACAGCCTCTGCAGTTTTTTTATCCATTGCTCTGTTGACCACAAGACAACCTCCGAAAGCAGCGATCCTGTCTGCCATGTTTGCCTTTTCATAAGCATCAGTCACATCTTTCCCGTATGCTGCGCCGCACGGGTTATTATGTTTTAAGATTACGGCTGCTGGTTTGTGTGTTAAAAATTTAAGTATGTTTAGTGCATTGTCGAGGTCTGTAAAATTTGTCTTGCCCGGATGTTTACCTGCCTGTATCATGTCTTCTTCGGTTATGCTGCTTACAAGTCCATTGCCGGGCTGGATGTACTCGCATCCTCCAAGTATAAGATTCCCGTTTATGAGTTCGTAAAGAGCTGCTTCCTGATCTGGATTTTCACCGTATCGAAGACCTTTTTCTATAAGTTCTCCTGTTTTTTCATCAGGTATTTTCCATGAACGTTTTTTGTAGATCATTGTCTGCTTGCCGAATTTTATAACCATCTCTTCAGGAAAATTGTCATCCATAATAGTGCGGTACATCTTCTTTAGATCAGACATGTATCCTCCTTATCCAATGAAAGGTTAGTTCTGCTGTTCAGGCTTATATAATATCAAAATAGACATGTATGAGAAAAGTGCTTTTAAATTCTGTTAATATGTAATGTATGAAAAAAGTTGGATTCGTATACGATGAGATTTTTCTCAAACATGAAACTCCTGAATGGCATCCGGACACAAAGGAAAGACTTGTTGCGATAATCGAATATCTTAAAAACACTGATATCTGGGATAAACTTGTTCATATTAAACCTATTAAGGCAAAGCTCAAAGACATGGAGGCTGTGCATACCCGCGAGTACATTGAAAAAATAAAAAATATGAAACCCGGATATGTTGATTCTGATACGTATGTATCAAAGCATACTTTTGAGGCTGCGCTTTATGCAGCAGGAGCTGTTATAGAGGCGATTAACAGATGCAAGAATAAAGAAATTGAAAGGGCATTCTGCGCAGTAAGACCGCCGGGACATCATGCAGAGGCAGACAAAGCAATGGGATTTTGTATTTTTAATAATATTGCAGTTGGCGCGAGATATGCCCAAAAAGTAGGTTACAAAAAAATTTTTATAATTGATTTTGATGTTCATCACGGCAATGGCACGCAAAATATGTTTGAAGAGGATGATACTGTTTTTTATTTCAGCACTCACCAGGCGAATCATTATCCTGGGACAGGAAGCGAATCTGAAAAAGGAAAACTCAAAGGAGAGGGATTTACTTATAACATTCCGCTTCTTGGCGGTTCGGGGATTAAAGATTATATGCATATATATAACGACCTGCTTCCGTATCTTGTAAAAAGATTTCATCCGGATCTAATCCTTGTATCCGCAGGATATGATATACATACAAGAGACACTCTTTCCACGATTAATGTATCGAGTGAAGGCATAAGGCTGATTGTCAGGGATATAATATCTTCAGCATCTCATGGAATATTTCACAAACCCTTGCCTGTAATTTTTGCTCTTGAAGGCGGCTATGACCTGCCTTCATTAGCTGATTCAGTACTGCTTACGCTAAAAGAGATGTTTAACTAAAATCAATTCCATTAAAAGTAAAACCTTGACAGACAAAAAGAATGTGTTAAGCTTTTGTCAAAGACATATAATAACAGGGATTTTTAAAAGGGGGTGTTCGCATGTATGGCAAGAAAAGCTTTGACTGGTTCAGCGCGGGAGTGATCCTTGGTATACTCGCCTCTGTTGTGCCTGTTGCAACGAAATATTTTATTGGAGCATCTGCAGGATTTGCATATCTCTCAGCTTTACTAACAGGTTTTGGCGCCGAGCCTTATGTCCAGAGAATTGCGAAGTCAGGCACATGGGAAATATATTTTATTATAGGCACATTGGCAGGAGCTTTTGCCAGTTCTGTAATAAATCGTGATTTCAAGATTCAGTTGATTCCAGAGAGATGGCGTGAAACAAAGGGCAGTTCGAAAAAAAGAAGAATGTTCTGGGCTTTTGCAGGCGGGTTCATGATCCTTTTTGGAGCAAGACTTGCAGGCGGATGCACAAGCGGACATATCCTTTCAGGAGGCATACAACTTGCTGTAAGCGGGATGGTTTTTGGAACAATTGCCTTAGTAACCCTTTTTGTAACAGCAAAGCTGTTTTACGGGAGGAAGTAATATGAACAACATTTTTTTAACGATAATTCTCGGTTTTTTATTCGGCGTAATTCTGCAGAGATCAAGAATTAATACATATAACAAAATTGTTGGTTTTGCATTGCTTAAGGATTTCACTCTGCCAAAACTGGTGCTTGTTGCTGTTGGTGTTGGCAGCCTTATTTTTTTTATAAATGTAAAATCCGGCATGGCTTTATTGAATATAAAACCTCTCGATGCAACAGGCATTGTATTTGGCTCAATAATTTTCGGCATTGGCATGGCAATCCTAGGATATTGTCCTTCAACCATGGTTGCTGCAATAGGCGAGGGAGCTGTTGATGCGGTCATAGGTTTTGCAGGAGCGCTTGTTGGAGGATTTGCATTCATCTTTCTCCAGCCATTTATAAAAGATGTGCTTGGCCCGTTTTTAGGCAAGCCGAATCTGTATTTTGACAGCGACTTTATTACAGTCCTGATTGTTTTATCCTACAGCGCGTTTCTCATCTCTCTTGCATTCCTTATTGATATGAAGGCAAAGGAAGAATAGCTCTGCAGTTTGAAAGGCTGAACACTTTTCAGTTATAGTACACATTACTCTTTTGCTGTTCATTCTCTAATGGTCTTGCATTGAGACAGACCATTCTCTTTATTATTCAGGCAGAAGGGGTGGCAGGTGCGGAATGCAGAATAATATTGTCATCAAAGGCGCAAGGGAACACAATCTAAAGAATATCACTTTATCAATTCCAAGGGACAAGATAACAGTGATAACAGGGCCTTCAGGCTCAGGGAAATCCTCTCTTGCAATCGACACGATCTATGCAGAAGGCCAAAGGCGTTATGTAGAAAGCCTGTCAGTCTATGCGCGGCAGTTTCTCGAGCAGCTCCAAAAACCTGATGTTGATTCTATAGAAGGGCTTTCTCCATCTATTGCAATAGAGCAGAAGACAGTTACGAAAAGTCCGAGATCAACACTTGGAACAATAACGGAAATATATGATTATATGCGTGTGCTTTATACACGCATTGGAAAACCATTTTGTTATCAATGCGGTTCTCCAATAGCCTCCCAGGAAGCTCAGAATATAATCGACTCTGTTATGTCATTTTCGCAAGGAACACGCATGCAGATTCTTTCACCGATTGTCAGGGACAGGAAGGGAGAATACAAAAAAGAACTTAATCAAATGCTTAATGAAGGTTTTGTAAGGGCACGCATAGATAATGCGATGGTCGATCTTACAGATGACATAAAACTGAAAAAACAGCAAAGACATACAATAGAAATCGTAATTGACAGGCTCATAATAAAACCCGGCATTCAAAAACAGATAAAAAATGCGATAGATTCTGCTCTGAGGTATTCCGATACAGTTGTAATAAATCTTCTGGATGAAAATAAGGACATCCCATTCAGCAAGACAATGGTATGTTCGAAATGCGGGATAAGCTATCCAGAGATCAATCCCAGATTTTTTTCTTTTAACAGCAGATACGGCGCATGCACGAAATGCAAGGGATTGGGATATGAAGGGATTGGAGACGAAGCCGAAGAATTTTTTGAAGGGAAACAATGCAGTCTCTGTAACGGGCTGAGGCTTAGAAAAGAGGCGATGCATATAAAAATAAACGGCTTGAATATTTCTGAATTTGCGAAGATGTCTGTTGAGAAAGCAGGAGCCTTCATAAATAATTTGAATTTAACAGAGAGGGAAGCTGAAATAGCATCGCGCGTTATAAAAGAGATAAAGGACAGACTGTCGTTCCTTCAAAAAGTCGGTCTTGGATATCTTACGCTTGACAGACTTTCGCTTACTCTTTCGGGAGGAGAGGCGCAGAGGATAAGGCTTGCAACGCAGATGGGATCTTCATTAAGCGGTGTTCTTTATGTTCTTGACGAACCAAGCATCGGACTTCATCCAAGAGACTGCAGAAAGCTTCTTGACAGTCTTTCTGCGATAAGAGATTCAGGGAACACTGTAATAATTGTCGAGCACGACGAAGAGACGATAACATGGGCTGACAATGTGGTGGATATGGGACCCGGCGCGGGATTAAGAGGAGGCTGGGTCACTGCCGAAGGAACACCGGAAGAGATAAAGAAAAACAAAAAGTCATTGACAGGAAGATATATTAAAGGTGAATTAAGAATATCTCTCCCTAAAAAAAGAAGACAGCCCAAGGATTTTATAAAAATAATCGGCGCATCGGAATTCAATCTCAAAAATATTAATGTGAATATTCCTCTTGGCGTGTTTACCTGTGTAACAGGAGTTTCAGGTTCAGGGAAAAGCACTTTGATATTCGAGATACTCTACAAGGCTCTTGCAAATAAACTTTATAATGACAGGCTTGTGCCGGGCAGACATAAGGATATTAAAGGCATTGATAAAATAGACCGCATCATCTGTGTTGACCAGACTGCGCTGGGGCGCACTCCAAGATCCAATCCTGTTACATACACAGGTCTTTTTACTTATATAAGAGAACTTTTTGCACAGCTTCAGGAATCGAGAGTCCGGGGATATACTGCTTCAAGATTCAGTTTTAATGTTCAAGGCGGAAGGTGCGAATCCTGTCACGGCTGCGGAATAGTGAAAGTAGAAATGCATTTTCTCCCTGATGTCTATATCCCGTGCAATGCATGTAAAAGTAAAAGATATAATAAAGAGACGCTTGATATCAGGTATAAAAACAAGAACATAGCCGAAGTCCTTGAGATGACTGTTTCAGAGGCGCTGGATTTTTTCAATTCCATTCCTTTGATAAGACAGAAGCTCGAAGTGCTCGACGATGTAGGACTTGGGTATATTCAGCTTGGCCAGTCTGCGACGACACTTTCAGGAGGAGAAGCGCAGAGGGTGAAGCTTTCAAGGGAACTCGGCAAGAGGTCAACAGGGAAGACAATCTATCTTCTTGATGAGCCGACAACAGGGCTGCATTTTGTCGACATTCAAAAACTGCTCGATGTAATAAACAGTCTGGTTGACATGGGCAACACGGTAATTGTTATAGAACATAATCTCGATGTTGTTAAATCAGCGGATCACATAATCGACCTCGGACCTGAAGGAGGAGAAAGAGGCGGAGAAATTATCGCTTGCGGAACTCCTGAAGATCTAGCGAAAAATCCTAATTCATACACAGGCATGTTTTTGAAGAATAAGCTTGATAAGCAAATCGATTAACGAAAAAATATTGCTGTGCCCGCGGCTCTCAAAAACATCATTGCGAGGAGTCCCGATTTATCTGGATAACAAAACAATTTCAAAGGTGAATAGGTAAATTGGTAAATGTAACGTTAGGCATAGCTCTGTTGCTCAAGGCTCTGTGCGAGCGACATCGCACCAATGCGACACCCGAAGGTTGCGACCGTGAGCAAAACTAACTCGACGAGTGGTAACCAATAACCGTGTATTAGCGTCGCTAACATTGCGATAGGAACTACGCCGACGCCGCCAAGAACTATGCCGATGATAACTGCGGTAATACCCCAAATAGAGAGTGTTAGAAGCAACCCCATCATCCACAAAGTGGCGCCGAAAACGTAGGAAACGATGTACATAGCTACGCTAGAGAACCCACGCGTAGCCCGCGGGATAGCGAGCGGCAAAAGGATGAAGACAACGATTGCGAACGCAACCCAGGTAAGCATTGAGAACCACGGGAGCAACTTTGTGCTGGCCCAAGTTGCACCGTAGAAAAACAGCGTTACGATAACGATGCCGACCGCTGCAAATGCCAGCATCAGCAACAACCCACCCAAGCTTGCGGCTACATCCTTCACGCTCATATCAATCCCCCTTTGATGCCTAACGCCGAGCTAACCGGCAAGACCCCGGCCTAAAGCTGCTTGGATGCAATTTTTTCCTCTTGCTTAAATTTCGCGGCGGTCTTGTCCGCGTCCGACTGTGTAAAATTAAGGGACACATTTCATATTTCTTGGACTCTAGTGTCTCCATGACTAACATATAATATCCATACTATTCCATTTCCGGAAAACCTGTCTAAATGTAGCAAGTCTGAGAGATTTTGTAAATGAAAAAACATGTAAAATCAGGGTAGAGTATTCTCTCTATTTCGTATTTTGTGATATTATGAACAAAAATTGAAATGGCGGAAAATGTGAGAAAATTGTCTGATTCAAAAAAAAATATAATTTGTTCTGCTGTTTTTCTGTTCTGCTCTTTTTTTATCCTGTCTGCCTGCGGTGAAGAGAAGGAAAAGGTTTACAGAAAAAGTGTGATTCTTATGGATACACGCGTGGAAATCAGCGTTGTTTCTAATTCTAGCGAAAAGGCGGAAAAGGCTATTGACAAGGCATTCGTTGAGATTGAAAAACTTGAGACTCTCCTTAATTTTTTCTCTGAAAAAAGCGAGCTTTCAGAGATAAATAAAAATGCGGGAATAAAGCCAGTAAAGGTTTCTCCGGAGACTTTTGATATTTTTGAAAAAGCATTGTATGTATCAGAAAAAACATACGGCGCTTTTGATATAACAACAGGTTCTCAAATAGTGTTATGGGATTTTACGAAAAAGATAAAGCCTGATGATTTGGAGATCAAGAAAAGACTGCGCCTTGTGAATTATAAAAACATTATCCTGAACAAAAAAGAACAGACAGTATATTTAAAGAAGAAAAACATGTCAGCTGATCTTGGGGGAATTGCAAAAGGCTATGCTGCTGACAAGGCAACAGAAATTTTAAAAGCAAATGGGATAAGGGCTGGACTTGTTGCCATTGCCGGAGATATCAAGGCATTTGGAATGAAACCAGACGGAAAGCCGTGGAAGATTGGGATAAGAAATCCAAGACAGAAGGGCGAGAAAGATGAGATTATTGCAACGATAGAACTTGTTGACTCTGCAGTCTCAACTTCAGGGGATTATGAAAGATATTTTATTTCTAACGGGAAAAGATACCACCATATTCTTGATCCAAAGACAGGATATCCTTCCGCGTTTTCTCAGACCGCAGTGGTTATTGCAAAGAACGGCTATATTGCGGATTCTTTTTCAACAGGTGTATTCATAATCGGATACAAAAAGGGATTGAGCCTTCTTGATAATATGAAGATTGAAGGAATGATAATAGATTCAAGCGGAAAGATTCACATGACCGAAAGCTTAAAGGATAAAATTGAGGTTCACGGAAATTAACAAACCAGAGAAAGAGACCGCTGCCAGAATGACTTTTGCTGACAAGGTTCTGCTCTGCATATTTATAATAATCCCGGTTTTGGGTTTTGTTTTAATTGGGAAACTCATTCCGAAAGGGATTGATGTGATAGTAGAAGTAGACGGAGTCCCCGCATATAAATTACCGCTTAATGCAGACACATCTATTTCTGTAAAAGGCAGACTCGGGCACACAGTAATAGAGATAAAAAACAATAAGGTTCACATAAAAGAATCTCCTTGTGAAAACAAAATATGCATAAAAAGCGGCTGGACTGACAGAGGAGCGGTAATATGTCTGCCTAACAGAGTGGTTGTGAGAATTATTTCGCCTCAAGAAAATAATGACAGGAAGATAGATGCAGTTACAGGATAAATACCGCATAGCTCTTCTTTCTGCATATGCGATAGTCATACACAGCTTCGAAAATATTCTTCCGTCGCCTGTTCCGTGGCTGAGGCTTGGAATCGCAAATGTCATCACGCTGGTTGCTCTTATGCTTTATGGTTTCAGGGCAGCGATGATGGTCACTCTCATAAGAGTCGTGCTGTCTTCAATTATATTGGGGACTTTTCTTGGTCCTGGATTTATCCTGAGTCTGGGCGGCGGCGTGTCAAGCGCTCTGGCTATGGGAATATGTTTTTCTTTATTTAAGAGATTCATTGGACCAATAGGCCTGAGTCTTGTTGCTGCTTTTTTTCATAACAGCGCACAACTTTTGCTGGCATATGTTTTATTTATCCAGAGATTAGAGCCGATACTTATAGTAAGCCCTTTAATAATACTTCTTGGAACGTTCACCGGTGTCCTGAACGGGTTTGCAGGCAGTCTGATAATAAAAAATCTTCTTAAAAATCAGAACAATCATTAGTTCAAAAAACAGCCTGCTATTGCTATACTATGCATATAAAATCATTTTCAGGAGATTGAAGGTTAGTGATAAACAAAGTTGTTGCAAGAAAAAGAGACGGCACGCTTATCAAAGGAACAGCAGGGGATTTTTCTCCGGAAAAGAAATGCTTTAATATCTATCTTAATGGCGCAAAGTATGAGGCAGTAAAGATATGCGTCAGAGATTTGAAAGCGATATTTTTTGTCAAGACGCTCGAAGGTGATAAACACAAAAAAACTGACAAAACATCTGCAAGTCTTAAATCTGCCGAGATAGGCAGACATGTAAAGGTCTATTTTTATGACGGAGAATTGATTGAAGGTTTTTCCTACAGCATACACCTTGATTCTCAGGGATTTTATATGACACCTGCAGATAAAACGAGCAATAATGAGAGAGTTTTTGTTGTGCTTGAATCTGTTGAAAGAATCATTATTGACGACCAGACAATAAATCTTACGGCTGCAAATGAGAGTGAGAGATTCTGTCCAAACTGCGGAACCAAGATGAACTCGTCATATAAATTCTGTCCGTATGATGGAACTAAATTATAGGAAGAGGTTTTTATGATAAAAGCAAAAGACATAATGACAAGAGACGTGGTAACAGTAAAAATTGATACTCCGTTAGAAGAACTGGCAGAGATGCTTACGAAGCATAAAATAAGCGGCGCGCCTGTTGTTGATAATAACGGCAGTATTATTGGAATTGTGACAGAGAACGACCTTGTCAGTCAGAACAAACGTCTGCATATACCGACTGTAGTGAGGCTATTTGATGCATTCGTTCTTCTTGAAAGCCCTAGCAAAATTGAAAATGAAATAAAAAAAATTACTGCTGTAAAAGTAAATGACATATACACCAAGGCAGTAATCACTGTCAGCCCTGAGACTGATGTCGAAGAAATAGCAACGATCATGTCTGAAAAGAAAGTGCACTTGATCCCTGTTGTTGAAGACAGAAAGATATCAGGGATTATAGGCAAGATAGATATAATAAACGGAATTAAGAGCAAAAAATAATTCAATCCAAAATTAAAAACCATCAAGGGGATATAGATGTCTGAGATATATGATGTTGTTATAATCGGCGGAGGACCGGCAGGGCTTTCAGCAGCGCAGTATGCTTCACGCGCAAAACTAAAAGCAATAGTTCTTGATAAGTCAAAGACAGCAGGCGCATTGGCTTATGCGCATAAAATTGAAAACTACCCCGGACTCACAAAGCCGGTTTCAGGAAAAGAACTCCTCGATATGTTCAGAGAGCAGGCGATTAGATTCGGAGCAGAATATATAGAGACGCAGGTTGTAGGAGTAAACTTCGGAGAGGAAATTAAAGAAGTATTCACAATGGATAACAGCTATAAATCCAAGACTGTTATTATTGCAACAGGTTCGATGGGAAGAAAACCAACTATAAAGGGCGAGGCTGAATTCCTCGGCAAAGGAGTGAGCTATTGCGCTGTATGCGATGCTGCTTTTTTTAAAGGCAAGACTGTCTGCGTAATCGGTAACTCTGAAGAGGCTGTAAAGGAAGCAGGGTTTCTAACTAAATTTGCAAGCATGGTTTGTCTTGTCTCAACAACCCCAAAGCTTAAGGTTGATGACGACCATCCTGTTTTCAATTCACCTAACATAAAATTATTCTTAGGCAGATCGATTGTTTCAATTGAAGGAAAAGATGTTGTAGAGCGCATAAAAACTATTGATGCAGAAAAAAAAGAATCAGCAATCGAACTTTCTGGCGTGTTTGTCTATCTTCAGGGAAGCAAGCCCATAGTTGATTTTCTTGCAGGGGCAGTAGAAGTCAATGAAGAAGGCTGCATTATAACAGATAGGATCATGGAGACATCGGTCCCTGCCGTGTTTGCTGCGGGAGACGTTATATGCAAGGATGTTAGACAGGTTGTTGCAGCAGCCTCAGACGGATGCATCTCTGCGCTTTCAGCAGAACAATATATCACTAAGCGCAAAACAAAGAAAGTGGATTGGGGAGTATAGGAGATTATAGATTTTTTTATGAGGTTAACGAGAAAGAGTGGATTGTTTTCATGATATCATCCATTCTCGCAAAGACAGCTATTGAAAAATATTTTTCCCTTCCTTAATCATTAATCTAATAAAAACATTAAACAAATGATACAGGATTTAATGGCTTTGTGTAATTAATGCGCTCCCAGCCATTTCTCCAACAAAAATCTCGCGCCTTGTTTGTCCAGAGGCTGATTGCCTGAGCCGCACTGCGGATCCTGAATGCATGAAGGGCAGCCATTTTCGCAATTACACTCATTAATAATCTCAAGGGATTTGCTCAGCCATTCATCTGCGACATCATATGCCCGCTTGGTCAATCCTACTCCGCCTTCGTAACCATCAAATATAAATATTGCAGGGGTCCTGAATTCAGGATATAAAGGATAACTCAATCCGCCAATATCTCCTTTGTCGCAGAGGGCAAACAAAGGCATGCATGTTATAGCTAAATGTTCGACAGCATGCAGTGTTCCTGCCAGGTCATATCCGTGTGATTCTATTTCATCTCTTATCCTTTCATCTATTTTTATCCAAAGACCTTCTGTCTCAAATATGTATTCGGGCATTTCGAGTTTTTCCCTTGAGATCACTGTTCTGTCAAAAAGACTTTTTTTGTCGTAACCCGTTACGCGGCTTTTCATTCTGAGCATGCCTCTGCATAGTTCTAATTTATTTAGATTTTTGCGTTCGATCTCTGCTAATACTGATGTCTCTTCTTTTGTCAACGCCTGCGTGTAATAAGAAAGATCGGATTCTCTGCAGACAGCTTTTTTCTGTTCAATCATAAGATTTGTTATCAGGTACTGTTTCCCCCAGTGAAGATATGCTGCGCCGGGAAATGCTTCTCTGAAAACCCTTGAACCGCTCAACTCACCGATTGTTTTCCCCGATTCATCTATGATGTCGTATGCTTTTCCAATGGTACGTATCTCTACTTCTCTCTGCGGCGTCCTTATTTTTGAAAACCATATTTCTGCTTTTTTGCCTTGTTTCAGAATATTTTCTTCAACCATCTCGTTTATCAGCGGCCTGAGTTTTTTAATGTCGTAGATTTTGTCGTCTTGTTTAAGATATATTTCGGACGATGCGCAGGGCAGATGTTTCTTCAAAATGTTTTTGTTCTCAGGATCTATAACGCATGCCTCGTGTGATTTGTCAAAAAAGGCTTCAGGATGCCTCATGAAATACTGATCGAGCGCATCCTGCATTGCGATCATTACTATAAATGATTCTTGCCCCTGCCTTCCGGTTCGGCCTGCTCTCTGCCATGTGCTTGATATAGAGCCGGGATACCCGACTAAGATGCATGCATCGAGTCCGCCTATGTCAACGCCTAACTCTAATGCGCTTGTTGAGATGACACCAAGCAGTTCTCCACTGAAGAGCTTATGTTCAATCTCCCGCCTCTCTTTTGGCAGAAATCCTGCGCGGTAAGGGCTTATCTTTGACGCAAGTTCCGGCACTTTGTCAATTGTCCATCTGTATATCAGCTCAGTGATTTTTCTTGCCTTTGTAAATACAATTGTCTTAAGCCCTGCTTTAATGCATTCTATGAAAAGTCTTGTTGCTTCTGTATAAGGGCTGTCAATGGGATTTATAAATGTAAAATATTTTCCTGCCTGCGGAGCTCCGCTTTCAGTTACAGTCTTAAAATTAAGACCAGTAAGTTCTTCTGCAAGCTCTTTTGGATTTGCGATTGTTGCCGAACATGCGATGAATTGAGGATATGAACCCCAGTAATCACATATTCTTCTGAGTCTTCTTAGTACATGAGCGACATTTGAACCGAAAACTCCGCGGTAAGTATGTATCTCGTCAATGACAATATATTTCAAATTTTTAAAAAATTTCTCCCATTTCACATGAAAAGGATTTATTGCAAGGTGGATCATGTCCGGATTTGTGAATATCACATTCGGGAGATTTTGCCTTATTTTTTTTCTTCTGTATTGTGTTGTGTCTCCGTCATAAACCTCTGCACATTTAATCGGAGACTTTGAGCTTTTGGTATTCGTATTTTTAATCCCAAGATTATTGAAAAGTTCGTTTAGATTTTTCATCTGGTCTTGCTCAAGCCCTTTTAGCGGAAAAATGTATAAGGCTTTTGTCCCAGGATTTTCTTTAATGGATTCGATAACAGGTATGTTATAAATAAGACTCTTGCCGCTTGCAGTGGGAGTCATGACAACAACATTTTCTCCCTGCCTAATTAAATCTATTGCCTCAATCTGATGGCTCCAAAAACGTTCTATGCCCTGACTTGTAAACATTGTTTTTAAATCATCATCAATATCCAGTCTTGAATATCTTGGAAGCACAGGAGGAATATGTTTCTGCTCTGCGATCTGAGAAGTGAATTTTTTGTTATTGTCGAGAGACTCAATGAGTTCGGTTAATCCCATGAAAGATTATCTGTCTTCTTTTCCCCAGCCGTACTTACCGATGAGAGGCACAAAAACACATGGCGTATGAAATTCTTCTGCAAGGGTACTGCCTGATTTTTTAATTACTATCAGCTGCTGCGAAAAACGCTCTCCTACAGGCGCAACTATTATCCCATTGTTAGACAACTGATCTACGATGGGCTGCGGCACAGAAGGGGCAGCGGCAGTTATTATTATCCTGTCAAATGGCGAAGCATCTTTCCATCCAATGGTTCCGTCGTCAATTTTTATGCGAATATTTTTATACTTTAATTTTTTAAACGTCTCTTCAGCTTTTTGCCCCAGCGCAGGGATTCTCTCTATTGTATAAACTTCTTTTGCCAGTTCTGCAAGAACTGCTGCTTGATATCCAGACCCTGTTCCAATCTCGAGAATCTTTTCGTCACCTTTTAATTCAAGAAGCTCTGTCATTGCAGCAACCATATACGGCTGGGAGATTGTCTGGCCTTCGCCAATTGGAAGAGCTATATCATCATATGCTTTATACTGGATTGCTTCACTCACAAAGAGATGGCGCGGCACTTTTCTCATTGCATTGATAACGCGAATGTCTTTTATCCCTCTCAAAATAAGCTGGAGATCTACCATCTCTTTTCTCATTTCATCGAAGTTCATTGCTGCATCCTTAAGGCAATCTCTCTTGCCGCAATAATTCCTGAAGCAGATGACTGTATAAGTCCTCTGCTTACTCCGGCTCCGTCGCCTACTGCAAAGAGATTCTTTTTCTCTGTTTCGAGATTTTTTGTCAGTTTTAACTGCATTGAATAGAACTTTACTTCGACACCGTAAAGCAGTGTGTGTTCAGAATTAATGCCCGGAGCGATCTTGTCGAGGGCTTCGAGTGTCTCTAATATGTTCTTCAGATACCGGTAGGGCAGAACAAAACTCAGGTCACCGGGTGTCGCATCTTTGAGTGTAGGCTTTACAAGTCCTTTTTCTATTCTTTCTTTTGTCGAGCGTCTTCCCATCTGAAGATCTCCGAGCCTCTGCACGATCACTCCTTCTCCCAGAAGGTTTGCGAGTCTTGCAACATATCTTCCGTAGGATATTGGTTCGTGAAAAGGCTCTGTAAAAAATGTGCTGACAAGCAGCGCAAAATTTGTATAATCTGTTTTTTTGTCTTTGTAACTATGGCCGTTAACTGTCCACATGTCTCTTGAGTGTTCATTAACGACTTCTCCGTAAGGATTAACGCAAAACGTCCTGACCTTGTCATTGAATGTCTTTGTGTTGTATACGAATTTGGGCTCGTAAGTTATGCTTGTTAAGTATTCGAGAACAGATGCGTGAAGTTCTACGCGCACCCCGATGTCTACAGGATTCTGGAGCAGTGTCAGATGCAGGCGTTTTGATTCTGCTTCAAGCCATCTTGATCCTTCTCTGCCAGGAGCCAATATTATAAAATCAGCGTATATCTTTTTGTTGTTTTTTAATTTAATTCCAACAGCCTTGCCTTTTTCTGTGATAACACTTATCCCTTTTGTGTTGAACATTGTGTCTATTTTTGAATTGAGGAAGCGCCGGATTTTTTTAAGAAGTGTGAGACAGCCGTCTGTTCCGATATGACGTATCCGTGATGGTATAAACTGAATATTGTTCTGGGATGCAAGCTGAGAAATTTTTTCAATCTCTTGTTGTGTCCCGCCAAAGCTTTTTTGAGGAGCGCCGAATTTCAAGTAGATTTTATCCGCATAATCAATAAGTGAGTTTAGATATTCTTCGTCAATATATCTTGAAAGAAAGCCGCCTATTTCACTTGATAGAGTAAGCTTGCCGTCACTGAATGCTCCTGCTCCTCCCCATCCGCTCAAGATTGCACATTCAGGACATGCGCTGCAATGGATATCCCTTATCATCATGGGGCACTTTCTTTTATCAATGTCATTGCCTTTTTCTATTACGAGTATCTTTGTCTTACTGTTTTTTTCAAGGAGTTCCAACGCGGAAAAAATGCCTGCAGGACCTGCTCCGACTATTATGACATCATAGCTTTTCATAACAGGATTGTTAATAGCCCTTTGCCAGTTTTTATTTTTTTGTGAAAAGTCTTTCGGACAATGGCCATGTTTTTTTCAAAATTCCCAACACTTCATGATTTGTCAGATCAAGATGTATTGGGGTGATAGAAATATATCCGTTCTCTACTGCTTTTATGTCAGTGTCATCTCTGTCTTCCCATTCAGGCGTGCCGCCGCCGATCCAGAAGTGTTTTCTGCCTTTTGGGTCGAATGTTTCGTGAACCGCATTATTATATACGCGCTTTCCCTGTCGCGTGAATTTTGTCCCCGCAATTTTTTCTTTTTTGGTATTTGGAATATTTACATTGAGAAGGGTATCACGCGGAAGAGAATTTTTCAGAACATGTTTTGCTATTTCATATGCGTAATATGCGGCTGTGTCGAAATAAAAATTTTTATCTCCTACAACTGAAAATGCCAGAGACTTGATGCCCATTATCGTTCCTTCTATGGCAGCCGAAACAGTGCCGGAATATGTTATATCATCGCCTATATTCCTGCCTTTATTAATTCCCGAGACTATCAGATCAGGTTTTCGAGGAAGTATTTTTATAGCTCCAATAGCAACGCAGTCCGTAGGTGTTCCGTTTACCGCGTACATCCGTTCTTTTGTCTCTTCGACATTAAGGGGTCTGTGAAGAGTTAACATATGACCTACAGCGCTTCTCTCTCTGTCAGGAGCCACAACATAGGCATCTCCAAGTTCTTTCATTGCGTTGAATAACGCAATAATGCCTGGAGAATGAATTCCGTCGTCATTTGTTACTAGAATAGTCGTCATCCCGCATATTTTATCACATTGAATTTTTATTTATACCCATTAGGTTTCCCGTTTAGGTAAGATGCCAAATATTTCCACAAAAAATTCATTAATGTTAAAATAGCTCCTCAAATAAAAAATCAAGAGGTAGAAAAATGAATTCTGAAACACTATCAATTCTGCGCAGCCCTTATACTCACAAACCTTTGCGTCTGGAAAAAGAAAAGACGCCTGACGATAAAAACATTGAATATCTTGTGAGCGATTCAGGAGAGAAATTTTCAATTGTTGATGAAATTCCGATATTCCAGAAAGAAGAAGAACTTAAAGGGCTGGATAAAAAGTACCAGCTTATTTATGACAAGATGAGTTGGTATTATGATATCAGCAGCAGGACAGTAATGCTGATTCTTGACGGCGGTGTAAAAAAGGTGCGCAGAGATTTTCTTAAAGAACTGGAGATAAAAGACAATTCAAGAGTTCTCGAGGTCTCAGTTGGAACAGGCGAGAATCTTAATCATCTTCCAAGGTCTGCAAAATACTACGGACTGGACATTGCTATGAAGCCGCTTAGGCTCTGTCAGAAAAAGATGAAAAAAATAGGACTTGATTTAGAGCTTTTTTATGCTAATGCAGAAGCTCTGCCTTTTAAAGATGAATGTTTTGATGTGGTTTTCCATGTTGGAGGGATAAATTACTTTACGAACAAGAAAGCTGCTATAGATGAGATGATACGAGTTGCAAAGCCTGGAACAAAAATTGCGATTATTGATGAAACAGAAAAACTAGCATGGGGAGCATCATGGATTGTTCCTGGAGCGAGGAATTATTACAAACGTGATGAACCCATCGAGCCTCCGGTGAAACTTCTTCCCAAGGACATGCGTGAGGTTGAAGTGAAATACACAACGCATGGCCTTTTATACTGTCTGAGTTTCAGAAAACCTTAGATGTATTTTACAGGCTTAATTCTGACAAAGGGTTAAGACGATATTTCTGTTTTGTGTATATAAATAATATTTATAAATTTATAAAAAATATTTCATTTTTTTAGTTGGATTCTTATTCTATTTAACATTGATTTTTTTAATTTGAGTGAGATATACTTACTCGTTTATTCTAATCTTATCTAATAAGCTCAAGAGGAGTAGTTATGACAAGAAAGCAAAGTATATTTCTCGTAATTCTGATTACTTCGGTGCTCGCTCTTGTTGTCTGCTTCGGAATTGAAGCAGCTCAGGAACAGATTGCGCCTGGTGACACTGTTGCACCACAGCCGCCTATAACAAAAGGTTTTTTCCCGTGTTCAAACTGTCATGCAACAATGCCTGCTAATGCAAAGCAAAGAACGCTTACACTTCATACAGAGATCAAGTTGCAGCACATGACTGCAGGATGGTGTTTCAACTGTCACAATCCGAATGACCGCAACAAACTTAAACTTGCCGACGGCCAGCTCGTTGATATTACAAATGCTGTCAATCTATGCGCTCAATGTCATGGAAGGGTTGCGCGTGAGTGGAAGGCTGGAACTCATGGCAAGAGAATCGGAATGTGGACTGGAAAGAAGTTGTATGAAAATTGTCTGAATTGTCACAACCCGCACTCACCGGCATTCCAGGCTATAAAGCCTCTTCAGCCGCCAATGAGGCCGGAAAACATAAAGCTGCCTGCTAAGACAAAATAAAAAATTATTATTATGAGGGATAGAGATATGAATAAAAAAAATAAAAGTGGAGAGAAGAAGATTGACCGCAGGACTTTTTTGAAAGGCGCTGCTATAGGTGCAGCCGCTGTTGCTCTGCCGCTTGATAAGGCAGACGCTTTCTGGGAATCATTTCTCCAGAAGCATTTTACTGAATTGAGTGAAGCAGATATAGCAAAGGTTCTTAAGAGACTGGAGAATGAATATTCTCAGGAATACAAGAAACCTGTAAGTGTAAATGCAACAAAACCTCAGGAGAACGTTATCTACGGCTATGGGCTTGATATTGCAAGATGTATAGGATGCAGACGCTGTGTTCATGCGTGCGTCACGGAGAATAATCAGTCAAGAGATCCTGAGATACAATGGATTACAGTCCTCAAGATGAAGAAAGGCGAGAAGCTTTATGATCTTGAGAAATCAGACAGGTATTATAATCCTGATCTTGTTCCTGAGCCTGGATATTTCTATATGCCTGTTCAGTGTCAACAGTGTGCGGATCCGCCATGCGTAAAGGCATGTCCTGCTACAGCAACATGGAAAGAGAAGGACGGGATTGTTGTTGTAGATTACAACTGGTGCATTGGCTGCAGATACTGCATGGCAGCATGTCCTTATGGTGCAAGACACTTTAACTGGGCAAAGCCGAACATTCCCGTAGAGGAATTAAATGCAAATACACATTACCTCGGCAACAGACCTAGATATAAAGGTGTTGTTGAAAAATGCACATTCTGTATCCAGAGAAGCAGAAACGGAAGATATCCTGCATGCGTTGAGGCATGTCCTGTCGGCGCAAGAAAATTCGGTAATCTCCTTGATCCTAACAGTGAGATAAGGTATTGCATCGAAAACTACAGGGTCTTCAGATTAAAAGAGGAACTCAACACAAAACCACAGTTCTACTATTTCTTCGGTGTTGGTAATAGGAGGAAGCCATGATTCATTTTATAAAAGGGATTAAACATATATTTGAAGGACACACAAGGTATTACATTACCATGGCTGTGCTCTTTGGAATTCTTGCAGTGGCAGCATTGACATACGCGAATCAGTACTCAAAAGGTCTGATCCTGACAGCGATGAGAGACCAGGTGTCATGGGGATTTTATATCGCCAACTTCACTTTCCTTGTGGGAGTTGCAGCAGCAGCAGTGATACTGGTAATCCCTGCTTATATATATTCATTCAAGCCGATAAAAGAGATTGTGCTCTTTGGCGAGATGATGGCAGTTGTTGCTGTTTCCATGTGTATACTGTTTGTTGCAGTTGATATAGGCCAGCCGCTAAGGGCATGGCATACCCTGCCTGTTATAGGTAAGATGAATTTGCCGGGTTCCATGATGGCATGGGATGTATTGGTTTTGAACGGATATCTGGCAATCAATCTGCTAGCTCTCGTTTATGTGCTTTATCAATATGCGCACAACAGAGACTATAATATGAAAATTCTTTGGCCAATTGTTCTCATTTCAATACCTTTTGCAATCAGCATTCATACAGTCACAGCATTCCTGTATGCTTCTATAAAGGCTAGACCTATGTGGAACATTGCTGTTGTGGCGCCGCGATTTATTGCTTCAGCATTTTGTTCTGGTCCTGCACTGATGATACTGGTATTCCAGCTCATAAGAAAAAATACTGATATAAAAATTGAGGACAAGGCATTATTCAAGATTGCTGATGTTGTAACTTATGCCCTTGCAATTAATATATTCTTGCTTCTTACAGAGATATTTACTGACTTTTACTCAAATACAGTGCATGGCGCTTCAATGCACTACCTTTTCTTCGGTCTGGACGGCAAGACCAATCTTGTGCCTTGGATATGGACTGCGGTTGCGATGAACACTGTAGCTTTTGTAATGTTGTTATTCCCTTCTCTGAAGAACAGGTTCCTCACGCTCAATATTGCATGCGCGCTTCTCATAGTCGGCGTATATATTGAAAAGGGATTAGGTCTTGTAGTTCCAGGCTTTATACCTGATGCTCTCGGAGACATCTATGAGTATTCTCCTAACATTAATGAGATAGTGATTGCAAGCGGGGTGTGGGCTCTGGGCGCGATCATGTTCATTCTTTTATTTAAGTTTGCGTATCCGTGGTTTAAGAAGCATCAGCAGGCAGATCACTAATAAAAGCGTATTAATGATATAAAAAAAGCGAAGCCTGCGCCATTTAAAGGGCGCAGGCTTTTTTCTTGTAAAACATTCCAGACATCTTCTCAAAATTTAACAAAATGTGATACCATACTAATTGTCAAAAAACAGCAGACAGGAGTTTTTTTATGCGCAGTATTACCTATAAAAAAGCAGGAGTAGATATAGACGAGGGAGATAGATTCATATCCCTTATCTCCTCAAAAGTAAAACGGACGTTTAGACCCGAGGTCATGACGGACATTGGATCTTTCAATGCGCTTTTCAAGGTAGATCTGAAAAAATTTAAACATCCTGTGCTTGTAAGCGGCACTGACGGTGTTGGTACAAAACTGAAGATTGCCTTTATGATGGATATACATAATAGTGTCGGCATTGATCTTGTGGCAATGTGCGTTAATGATATCCTTACAAGCGGAGCAGAGCCACTTTTTTTTCTTGATTATTTTGCTTCCGGAAAGCTGTATCCTGAAAAAGCAGCGGAGGTTATCGAAGGAATCGTTGAAGGATGCAAACAGGCTGGATGTGCGTTGATTGGAGGAGAAACAGCAGAAATGCCTGGATTCTATCCAGACGGAGAATATGATCTTTCTGGTTTTGCAGTCGGAGCAGTTGATAAGACAAAAATAATTAATGGTTCGAAGATAAAAAAAGGCGATGCAATAATAGGGATTGCTTCAAGCGGGATTCATAGCAATGGATATTCATTAGTCAGGAAGATTTTCTTTGATGTAAAAAAAATGGACATAAATTCATATATTGATGAACTTGGCATGACTCTTGGTGAAGAGATTCTTAAACCTACAAGGATTTATGTTAAGGCATTCAATGCCATAAGAAATAAAATAACAGTTAAGGGAATGGCGCATATAACAGGCGGAGGAATTACTGGGAATCTTCCCAGAATATTCCCAAAGGGCGTGTCTGCTGTTATCAAGCAAGGCTCATGGAATATCCCCCCAATATTCAATCTAATAAAAGATATTGGCGGTGTGCCTGAAGACGACATGAGAAAGACTTTCAATCTAGGGGTAGGTTATATTATAATAGTATCTTCTGATGAAGCGGACAAGACGCTGGGTCTTTTGAGTAAAACCGGGTATAATGCTTTTTCAATTGGGAATATTGAGAAAGGAGGCAGAGGTGTGAGATATGTATAAAATAAAACTCTTCCTTAAAAAGGCTTTTACTCCTATCACTATAATGCTGATACCGCACACCAGCAGAAAAACTGTCAATCTCAAAATCCCATCAATTGGAATTGCAATCTCAATAGTCCTATGGTTAATAGGCACAGTCTATGTTTTTTCAGTAGCTGTTGATGCATTTGAATATTACAGGATGAAAGAAAAACTGACATATTATTCAAGTCAATTTATAGAAATTAAATCTACGATGGAAGCGCTTAAAAAAGCTGAAGTTGAATTCAAAAAATTATTTTCTCTTAAGTCAAAAGACAAAGTGCTTGAAAATGTCGATACCTCTGACAGCGGTTCAATTGATATGGAAACGCTTAAGCTTCAAATTAAAAACACCGTTGAAAAAGTTGGAGACATAAGAGATTACCTAAGCCAGCAGAGAGACCTTTATATGGCAACACCTAAAGGCTGGCCTGTTACAGGCAATATAACATCTCCTTTTGGTATGAGAGATCATCCAAAAACAGGAGAGAAAGGTTTTCATTCAGGGATTGATATAGCTGCATCTCCTGGTAATCCTGTTACTGCAACTGCAGACGGTATTGTAAGCTTTTCAGGATGGAATGGCGGCAGCGGCAATCTTGTTGTTATTGAACATGGGTTTGGTTATTCAACTCTTTATGCGCATAATAAACAGAATGCAGTAAAAGTAGGTCAGCGTATAAAAAGAGGAGAAGTAATTTCTTATGCCGGAACAACCGGGAATTCCACAGGCCCACACAGTCATTACGAAATATGGAAAAACAGCAAACCAATAAATCCGAGAAAATTTATGGGACCGCAGGGTCCTCAAGCGTTTTCTGAGGATAATAGCTAAATAAAAGGAGATATCTGATGTTTTCAAAGAATACAGAAAAACTTGAATCTTTTATCGGACTAAATAGTCATTTTAAGGGAAATGTAATAGCAAAGGGGACAGTGAGAATAGATGGTAAAGTGGAAGGCAATGTTGAAGCTGACTGGCTTATCCTTGGCGAGGGATCAAATCTCAAAGGTGATATTTCAGCAAGGGGTGTTGTAATAGGCGGTAAAGTTGACGGAAATATTAAAGCCAGTGAAATAATAGAAATGAAACCCAAGGGTCAGGTTATGGGTGAAATTACAACCAAGAAGCTTACTGTTGCAGAGGGAGCTGTTTTTAACGGACATTCAGCTATGCTCAAAAAAGAATCTGGAGAATCAAACGCTAAATCTGGAGTTACTTCGAAAGCAGTAATTTAGGATTCTAAAAACTTATATTTATTCTGGATACCATCTTCTAACAACAAAGTTATTTTTGTCAGCTTTATATTCATTTGCAGGGTGAATATTTTTAATAATATTTATGATTGTTTTTTCTAGACTTTTGACTTTCACGCCTTCAGTTATTGTGCTTTCAATAACTTTCTTGTTATCAAGAACAATAATTACATGTCTTTTGTAGACTATAATGTCCAGAGATCTGAGTTTTTGTATTATTTTGTCTGCCTTTAAGTTTTCAATGTCAACCCCAGTTCCGAAATAAAAGAGAGATTCAGTGTTTCTGGGAGTGTACCCGTTTGTTGCTTCGTATAACAAACCTGAACAGTCGACTCCTTTTAGTATCCATCGTGTTGTGATATCAGTTGGCAAATCAGCTGATGGCCTATAAAAATTCAGCATTTCTGAAATTCCACTTGAGTAATTACCTCCCCACACATATATCGAGCCCTGCATTGAGATTAGTTTGTTAATAATTGTGTTCTTATCAGGAAGATTTTTTACTCTCTCAATTGGTCTTGTTTTTTTTATCTCCACAAATCTGCTGTCAATGTAGTACCCAGAGGCATTCTTATAAGGATATTCTTTGCTCGTTACTCTGAAAATATTAATGTTGTTTTTTCTGATTTCTTCTTCAACTGTAAAAACAGTTTGCGGAAAAGCAATAAATTCAACCTCTTCAATAAATTTTTTCTTGTTTAGTTTTAATGTTTTTCCATCATTCCCGCCAAAAATTTCAGAAAAGTCAGTACTGCTTAGTACAGGAGTGGGAAGAATTGAGATGGCGTATTTTTGTTCTGTTTTCTTTACAGGTTTCTCTTCTGAAAGTCTGTTGCATGATATTGAAGCCATACAAACAAGAAAAAATATTAATAATAAAGTTTTAAGTTTAATCTGTAACTTCATTGAGCCACTTAAGGTAATCATCTGAGCCATTAACTATAGGTATGGCAATAATTTCAGGAACAGTATAACTGTGGAGAGCTTTTACCTTTGCATTAAGTTTTTCAAACAAGGAACTCTTGGTTTTTATAATCATTAAGACTTCAGACTCATCTTCAATTTTATCCTGCCAAGTGTAGATGGAGCGTATATTTTTAACTATATTCACACAGCCTGCAAGTTTTTCTTGCACAAGGGCTTTTGCGATGTTTACAGCCTTTTCTTCATTTTGTGCTGTGATAAATACTATGATGTTTTCTATTAATTTAGTCATGAGAATTTACCGTTTTTCATAAGTATCTCTGTTTTGCCATAGGCATTAATAAGTTTAACATCAGGCGTAAAGAAAACAAAATCCTGATGAAAAGGGGCGCTTACATTACCTCTGTCTGCAAATGAGACTTTTTTATTAAGGATACATGCTAGGAGATTTTTTTCTTTCAGATTTTTTAACGCCAAGATTAATCCTGTAGACGTCTCTTAGCGCTCTTGTGATCAATGCTATTCTGTTTTAATCTGAGGTGTTATGAATATCAGAAGCTCTGTCCTTATTTTTGAGCTGGTCTCTTTTTTAAACAACCAGCCGATTAAAGGAATCTTTGAAAGCAAAGGGACACCGCTTTCACCTTCACTGCCGGTCTCGGTAAATATGCCGCCGATCACAATTGTTTCTCCGTTTTTCACTATAACTGCTGTCTGTGTTTCGCGGGAAACTTTAGGAGGAATTCCAAGAACAGCACGGCTAAAATCAAATTCCTCTCTCTTTGCGGATATCTTTAGAGAAATCTGGTTATTATCTAATACCCTGGGAGTAACAGTCAAACGCAAGGTAGCTTCTTTTTCAGTAACTCCAGTTGTTGTAGTTCCTGTTGATGTACCGGTGCTGCCTCCTGTGCCCACACTTGTTCCAACTGTAGTTGTAGTAGGAATAAGTATCTGCGTGCCGCTTGAAATTGTCGCTTCCTGATTATCAAGAACCATTACCTTTGGGCTTGATAATATTTTAGCGTTACCCTGCACTTCAAGCGCAGATAACTGAAGATCAAGGACAATGTTTTTTGCCAATAGACCGATGCCAATTGCCCCCCCGTAACCTGCTCCGATTGCTGCCGGCAGATTTACATTAAAGGCATTTCCAAAAGTGCCTGTGCCCATTGTTAGCGGAGATGTATTTGCAGTAGTAGAAGTTGCAAGTCCTGTAGTTGCAGTTGGAATTGTAGTTGCAGTTGGATCAACAGTTGTTCCAGTTGCTTTACTCCCTCCTCCGTAAACTACCAAATCCCCTTTGTTGAAGGTTGTGCCCCACTGTATGCCTAATTCCTTGCTTGCATTAGTGTTAACCTCGACGATTTTTGCCTCGATCATTATCTGGCCTGTTTTTATATCAACTTTTTTAAGCAGTTGTTCTGCCCTGTTAATGCCCGAAGGAGTATCTTTTATTACTAAAGTATTGCTTCTGGTGTCTGATATTACGTCGCCTTTTTTGCTTAATATCTTTTTTATTACAGGCTCAATATCTTTTGGATTTGCATATTTAACAGTAAAAGTGTTGGTAATAAGATCTTCATCTTCTGCCATAGGAACGACTCTTACAATATTATCTTCCCTTATATATGCAAAACCTTTGCCTTTAAGAATGGAATCAATTGCATCCCAAAGAGGGACCTGCCTGAGGCTTACAGTAACCTTGCCTGTGATTTTTTCATCGATGATAATGTTTATGCCGTGTTCCTGCCCCAGGGCTCTTAAAACATCTCTGAGTTCAACATCTCTGAGCTCGATTGATACAGGCGGTCCTTTGTCAGTGGATTGGGCAAAGGCAATATCAAAACCCGGAGCCAGAATCAGAGAGAGCAGTATAATTAAAGCCCAGAATTTTTTGTTCGTGTATTTTTGAAATTTTATTCCCATGCTATTTTTTCCCTCCCTTAAGGGATTTTTCTATGGCAAATTTCTCTATTCCCAGAGAAAATCTTTTGCCGTTTTTTTCCAGAGTAACTTTCTCCTTATCTATCGCAACTATCAAAAAATCATTCACTTTTTCATCCTTCCTGTAAAAACCGCCGTTTATTATAGCAAGCGCCTTTTTCCCGTCTGATATTATGCCATCAATCTTTATATCTAATAAAGAGGGGCTGTCACCTGCTGCTTTTTCTTTTAATCTGTCTTCGTATTTTATAAAAGGATCTCTTCCCCATTTTTCCTTAATAGGTGATTTTAGGGCATCGGTTTTTATATCAGAAATCCCCTCTCCACATACTATAAAAGGTGTTAATGCACCCGTCAAACATACAGTGCATATTAACACTAAAATTTTATTTGCAGTTTTTCTTTTCATACTTTCATTTCCCTTTTAAATAGGTGATTGCTTTTATTATTGCAATCCCTGAGGGATATACTGTTGGATTTGTTTCGAATTTGATATCCTGAATTAAAAAAAGTTTATGCCTTGCCTCAATATTTCCCAGAAAATCGTACAGCTGTCTGAATTTTACCCTTAATTCAATTTTTACCTTAAGCTCTATAAATTTGTCTTTAGTTATAAAACCCTCAGGAGCTATTGATATGAAATCAACTCTTGCAAGATTTGCCTCTTTGCTTATTGATGCAAGCATGCCGGAAAGATCATCTGCCTGCGGCAAGGAAAATTTTTCAGTATCAGGTTTTTGTGTTGTGACCTGCAAGGCAGCAATTTGATTTAGCGAATCTAATTCTTTCTTCAGGGTTTCAAGAGTTTGCTGCTGGGTCTTGATTTTTACCTGTAATGGAGAGAGCAGCATTAAGTACGGGATTAATATTAAAGCGAGCAGTAAAGTTATTATGGATATCATCTGCTCTCTTTTAGTGAGAGCAGAGAATTTTTCGTTTATATTGTCAGTTATAGATTTTAGACCCATTTTAATTTTGTCTTAAGTTCAAATGAAATATTTTTTTCACCTTTTTGTGAGAATACTATCTCAACATTGTAGAAATGATTTGACGCTTCCAGGGCTGATATGAAATTTGCAACTGCAAGCTGTGAAGTCGAGAAGCCCTTTATATTCATCAGCTTTGCTCCTCCGTCAATTCTTGTTTCAATTGATGAGAGCCATACATCCTCAGGAGTTACAACGGAAATATCGCTTATTATAAGACTCCATTTCTGGGATTGCTCTATCGCATTTATGATCTCCTGCGCGTATGAAGCAGGAACTCCTGTTGTTGACACAGGGGCAATCTTTCCCTGTAGTTCAATTTTTTTCTTTGCCAGAAGATTATTCTCAGAAACAAGTTTTTTATATTCAATGGTTCTTGAAACCCATAAGCTCATGATTACAGCTGCATAAACACAGATTCCAATAATCAAATAGTCAGATAATCCTCTCCCTTTTGTTCCTCCTGCCTTAGCTGCCAGTGGAAGCAGATTCAGTGTTTTTTTCATGCATTTCTCCGTGCAAGCCCGATTGCAACTGAAAATCTGGGTCCCAATGGTCTTAAGGCTTCATCTTTTAGAACAAGACCGTCAAAGGGATTTGGAGTTCTGACAGGAACATCCAATAAATGTGATATGTAATTTATTATCGCATAATTGATCGCTACCCCGCCTGTAAGCACAACTTCTGAAAAACTTCTTTCCTTTGATGTAACTTTGAAATAATCAGTAGAACGGAATATCTCTCTTACAAATTGATCTAGAATATCCTTAATCTTTTCAACAGGCCCACCCATCATTATTTTTTCTGCCTCATCACCTGAATACCCTTGAGTCAAAAGATTGTCTTTTATATTTTCCCCTCCGAGTTCAACTGACCTAGTGAATCTGAGTATGTTGTTGTTTGATATGTTTATTTCCATATTTTTATGACCGATATCAAGGATTATAATATTGCCTGAACCTTTTAGAGGAAGAGATCTTAAAATACAGAGAGGGCTTACATCAACTGCCATAACGTTTACTCCAGCTTCTTTTATCGGGGAAATATAACTTTGAACATTATTTTTTTCTGCAGATGCAAAGGTGACGATAATCCCTTCTTTAGTCTCCATAGTGACATAATCATACACCGCATCTTCTAATGAATATGGAATCTGTCTTTTGATTTCCCATTGCACTGCTTGATGCAGTTCGCCTTTTGGCATAGGAGGAAGAGTTATTGTTCTTATAAAACACATTGCTCCGGGCAAATTAACAACAGCATCCCTCCCTGATATATTTATCTCACTGAAAAACTGACGCAGTCTGCCGGCAAGCAAAGACTCATCATGTTTTGCGCCAAAAGGAATATCTGTGAAAGCTGCAAGGGAAATCTTTTTGGACTTTAGCCCTATTACCTTGACAGATCCACTGCCCATATCAATTCCATATGGAGCAGTCCTGAAAAGGTTCAGCATTAGTGCCTCTTGGTAAAGTAATATGCCATAAAGAATAGGAATACGGATGCAATTAGAAGACAGATACCAACACCGTTTCTGTAAGAGAAAGAAGCCTCATCAATTTTTGCTATCATCTTCGTGGAAAAAGTGTTTATTTTTTTTAAAAAACCCGGGGCAGTTAAAAAAAGCATGCCCATTACAAAAGCCAATATGCCAATAATAAGAGAAAAGCTTGCTGGTCTCATATGTTCATCCTCCAACCTAAAGTTCTTCTTTAAAAGTATAGCCTCTAACTGTTAGAATGTCAATAATAAATAGCCTTATTAACATTTTATAGAAATTGTGTGATTTTGAGTTTATTAAATGTTTTTATTTTGCCTATTAATTAATTCAATATGTTGACAAAATATAAGGGATATAAAACAATAGCCATATGATAAAAGAACTTTTTCCGCACGGAGACTCAATATTCACAGATAGGCCTTATTCACCGGAGTTTTTTGCTTTGGCTATTGATGAAATAGATAAGGCAGCTTCTTTTATAGGTCTGATAAGAGTTGATGCAAAAGATGCGGCATATCTGCTTTTTTTTCTGAAAGGCAGCGTATACGCGGCAGGCTGTATCTCAGGAAATAAAACACTCCCGCTAAGCATAAAAGAATTTCTGCAGTATGTAAATTCGGATAATGACAGCAAAAAAATTTCTTTATATAAAACGGACCCTGTTTTGCTAAAGGCAATGCTTGTATTTATACAGAAAGAACCTTCTACAAAGGTAACTGCTGAAATGATACACCTTGATGAATTCATTGAGCAGATTAAGGAAGCAAAATCAGACATTTTTTTGATACTCAGAAAAAATAACATGTATAATTTTTTTTATTTCCATGCAGGAGAACCAAAGACAGTTAATTTTGCAGATTCCTTTTGGATCGGATGGGAGCAGAGAGATATCCCGCTTGCAGAGCAGATAATGATCTATGCATATCCTGCAGACAAAACGCCTGTGCAAGTATTGGTGTACAGAGATATTAAGACCGAAGAAGCTGATGATTTATCAGAGCTCAAATTATTTCAGACAGCTCTCAATATTGCGAGTAAAAGTTCTGAAAAACCATATGTTCAGCCCGAAGTTAAGGCTAATAAAGAAACAAAGCCGCTCAGGATAAGGCTGGAAATAACAGAAGGACCTCAGAAAGGCAATAAGTTCAACATTCCATTGCCGTTTACAATCGGCAGACGGGAAGCTGATGTCAGAATCAGGGATATGTCTATATCTAAAAGGCATGCATTATTTGAAACCTCAGAAGGGAA
This sequence comes from Nitrospiraceae bacterium, assembly GCA_021373015.1. Taxonomy (NCBI): domain Bacteria; kingdom Pseudomonadati; phylum Nitrospirota; class Nitrospiria; order Nitrospirales; family Nitrospiraceae; species Nitrospiraceae bacterium. The sequence continues at coordinate 23,079 of JAJFTJ010000004.1, read as the reverse complement.
GATAATTTACAAGGATCTTGACAGTACAAACGGAAGTATTATTAATGGAACTAGTGTAAAAGAAAAAGTTCTCAATGATGGTGATATAATCCAGATGGGAAACACAACGCTCACAATACATGTTGTTTCAGATTAAATTTTAAAACAGAAAAGGAGGATATTATGGTCACAGGCAAACCTTTTTTTACAACCGAGCAGATTCAGAGCAGAGTGAAAGAACTCGCAGAAAAGATATCATCAGATTATCAGGGCAAAAACCTTCTTGCCATTGGAATTCTAAAGGGCGCATTCATGTTTTATTCTGATCTTGTAAGAATGATAAAAATTCCGCTCATGTGTGATTTCATAGTCGCATCAAGTTATGTTAAAGCTGACACAACAGGAGAGGTAAGGGTTCATTGTGATATCAGAGAGAATCTGGCTGACAAAGATATCCTTCTTATTGAAGATATAGCGGATTCAGGAATAACCTTGAATTTTGTAAGGGAAAGAATACTGTCGCAAAGACCAAAAAGTCTGAAGACATGTGTATTTCTTGATAAAAAAGAAAAAAGAACAGTTGACATTCCGCTTGAATATGTTGGGTTTGAAATACCTGATGTTTTTGTCGTAGGTTATGGACTTGATTATGATGATAAATACAGGAATCTCCCTTATATCTCAATTTTCAAGAAAACATTTTAAGAATATATAGAATATATTCTGATAATTCAGAATAGAGGAATAAAAAATGTATGAATTAATGGTCGAAAGTATTTTTTCTGCATCGCACCAGCTGCGCGGATATAAAGGGAAATGTGAGAAGATGCATGGTCATAATTTCAAGGTTCAGGTGCATGTTGTAGCTGAAAGGCTTAATGATATTGACCTTGCAGTGGATTTTCACGATTTAAAAAAAATTCTGAATGAAATCATAGATCCTCTCGATCATTCTTTGCTTAATGAGATTTTTCCTTTTACAGAAAAGAATCCGTCTTCTGAAAATATAGCAAAGTGGGTTTATGACACAATGAGCAAAAAATTTTCCGACGAAAATGTTCAGGTTTCTGCTGTTACTGTCTGGGAGTCTGATACAGCTTCTGCAACCTATTATGAAAGCTGAAAACACCGGAGCAATCAAGAAGTTTGCATCTGAACTTCTTGATCACGCGCTCAAACAAGGCGCAGATATGGCTGAGGTTTTTTTAAGAACATCAAAGAAACTGAATATAGAAGTTAAAGACCACTCTATAGATTCTGTCGAGTCATCCTTGAGTCTTGGATATTCACTGCGAATAATTAAAGGCAAGAGACTTGGATTTTCATATTCAACATCTTTTGATGACATAAAGCCTGTAGTAAAGGCGGCTATTGATTCTGCAGGGCTCTCTGACATTGATGAGTTTCTGGATATGGCTTCACGGAAACAACTTAAGGAAAATACGGATAATCTGCAGATATATGATAAAAACATAGCAGATATCTCAAGGGATGATGCTGTCAGTAATGTTATGACAATCGAAGACTCGGCAAAAAATTACGATCCAAGAATAAAAAAAGTCAGAAAAGCATCAGGGACTTTTGTAAGCGGCGAGCTGATGATCTGCAATTCAAACGGCATAGACATCACATATCCATATACAAGCAGCACGGCTTTTGTAACCGCTGTTGCTGAAGAAAACAATGACAGCGAGATGGGATGGGATATTGATGGAAGCAGATTTCTTTCAGATATTTCATTTGAAACAATAGGCAGAAATGCTGCTATGCGTGCAATTCGGATTTTATGTCCGAAAAAGATTACTACAATAAAGGCTTCGCTGATACTCGACAGTTCTGTTGCATCAGAATTTCTGGGAGTGTTTTCTCAGTCTTTTTCAGCAGACTCAGTTCAAAAGGGAAGGTCATCGCTGAAAAACAGAATAGGTCAGGATTTAATAAGCAAAAAAATAAATATAATAGACAGCGGGATTATTCCAAGAAAGCTTGGCACATCTCCTGTCGACGATGAAGGATTCCCGTCCTCGTCAAAAATTTTGATAAAAGAAGGGATGCTTGAGTCATATCTTCACAATTCCTATACTGCAAAAAAGGCAGGGACAGTCTCGACAGGCAATGCTATTCGGGAAAGTTTTTCGTCTCTCCCCGGTGTCGGAATATCAAATTTATATCTGGAAGCAGTCTCCAAGTCAGATATTGTTTCCTTTAACTCTATGCTTTGTTCTCTTGACAAGGGACTCTATGTTACTGAGGCGATGGGGATACATACTGCAAATCCTATATCAGGGGAATTTTCTATCGGTGTCTCAGGATTGTGGATAGAAAACGGAGAGATAAAATTTCCTGTTAAAGAGGCAGTGATCTCAGGAGACATATTAGGTCTGTTTGCAAAAATCGAAGCTGTTGCAGATGATTTCAGATTTTATGGAAACATCGGAACCCCGAGTCTGCTTATCTCGTCAACTGATATAAGCGCATGATTGGACTTTACACCTGACATTTCAAAATCGTATAATTAATGCCTGCGTTATTCAGCATAAATTAAAACAATCTGGAGAAAAAAGAATAATGAATATTGTTGTGTGCATCAAACAGGTGCCTGACTCGTCAGAGGTTAGAATTAATCCTGAGACAAACACTCTGATAAGAGACGGCGTGCCTACGATAATCAATCCTTATGATCTTCATGCAGTAGAAGCAGGGCTTCAGATAAAAGAAGCAGCAGGAGGAAAAGTCTTTGCATTGACAATGGGTCCGCCGCAGGCAGAAAGCGCACTCCGCGATGTAATTGCAATGGGCGTTGATGAAGCAGTTCTTCTAAGCGACAAGGCTTTTGCAGGTTCGGACACATGGGCTACTGCTTACACTTTGGCAAAGGCAATAGAGAATATTAAGGCTGATGTAATAATCTGCGGCAAACAGGCGATCGATGGAGACACAGCACAGGTCGGGCCTGAGATGGCTGAATTTCTAGATATTCCGCATATCTCATATGTCAGAAAGATAGAAGAAGTAAAACCCGAGGGAATAAAAGTTCAGAGACTGATGGACGATGGATATGATGTTGTCGAATCAACTCTCCCTGTTCTCCTGACAGTTGTAAAAGAATTGAACCAGCCGCGACTGCCTTCTCTTAAAGGCAAGATGGCTGCAAAAAAAGCAGAGATAAAAAAACTCGGCGCTAAAGAAATAGGCATAAAAGAAGAAGACACAGGGCTTAAAGGCTCGCCGACTCAGGTAAGGAAAATATTTGCGCCGGAGATAAGAGCAGGCAGAAAAACATTTGACGGCACGCCTGAAGAACAGGTGAATAAACTTATCGAGGAGTTAAAGAAACTGAAATGTCTCTAATAGTTATAAAAGAAAAATGTACGGGATGTGAAACATGCGTCGGCGTTTGTCCTTTCAGCGCAATAGTCATGAAAGACGGAAAGGCATTCATCGCTGAAAATTGCCAGATGTGCATGGCTTGCATAAGCGCTTGTCCTGAAGGCGCAATAGAAGAAATAAAACAATCCGAAGAACCTAAAAGGACATGGGACAATAAGGGCGTATGGATATTTGCCGAACAAAGAGAAGGCAAAATCGCTCATGTTGTGTTGGAACTCCTTGGCGCAGGCAGAAAACTTGCGGATGAATTAAATACAGAACTCTGCGCCGTGCTTTTCGGTTCTGCAAAAAACGAAGCTCAGGAACTGATAAGATGGGGAGCTGACAAGGTATATTTTGCGGACTCTCCAGCACTTCAAAAATTCAACGACGAACCTTATTCAAAACTTCTTGTTGATCTCATAAGTCAGTATAAACCTGACATAGTTCTTGCAGGAGCAACACCAATAGGACGTTCTTTCATACCGCGCGCTGCCGCAAAGCTAAGAACAGGACTTACCGCAGACTGCACATCATTGGAGATAGACAAAGAAACAAAAAATCTTCTGCAGGTGCGTCCTGCATTCGGCGGAAATATCATGGCAACCATACTCTGCCCCAATTACAGGCCTCAGATCGCAACAGTGAGACCGAGAGTTATGAAACAAGGCGAATATGACAAAGGCAGAAAAGGAGAGATAATCTCCGTGCCTGTCAGCGAAATAAAATCCAGAACCCGCGTGCTTGAAACAGTAAAAGAAGGGTCAGAGTCCATGGTAAATCTTCAGGATGCAGAGGTGATTGTTGCAGGAGGAAGAGGAGCAGGTGAAAAAGGATTCAAAGTTCTGACTGAACTTGCAGAATTGTTAGGAGGGACGGTCGGAGCGTCTAGGGCGGCGGTTGACGAAGGCTGGATACCTTACAGATGTCAGATAGGACAGACAGGTAAAACAGTATGTCCCAAGATATATATTGCATGCGGAATATCAGGAGCTGTCCAGCATCTTGTCGGCATGCAGTCATCTGATGTGATCATCGCGATAAACAAAAATCCTGAGGCTCCGATATTCAATGCCGCAAACTATGCGATAGTAGGCGACCTTAATGAGATAATCCCGTTGATTATCAAAAAAATAAAAGAGGTAAGGCAATGAAAACAGCATTCATATTTCCGGGTCAGGGTTCGCAGTATGTCGGGATGGGGAAAGACCTTTATGAAAAATTCAACGAAGTCAAGAATCTTTACAAAGAAGCATCTGATATTCTCGGTTATGATATTGCCGCGCTCAGCTTTCACGGGCCTGCAGGAGAATTAAATAAAACTGACAAGACCCAGCCATGCCTGCTTACTGCTGAAACAACAGCATACACTGTTTTAAAACTCAGAGGGATAACTCCTTCTGCTGTTGCTGGACACAGCCTTGGAGAATATTCTGCTTTAGTTGCCTCGTCAGTGATCAGATTCAAAGACGCTGTTAAGATAACTGAAAAAAGAGGCAAGCTCATGCAGGAAGCAGTTCCTGAAGGCAAAGGGCTTATGGCCGCAATCCTTGGAATGGATAAAAAAGGTATTACTGAAATATGCAATTCAACAGTCGCCAGAACAGGCTATGTTGCGCCGGCTAACTTTAACTGTCCCGGACAGGTAGTCATAGCAGGCGAAAAAGAGGCTGTTGAAGAAGCAGTAAGAATATCGAAAGAATTAGGCGCAAAAAGAGCTGTTATCCTTGCAGTGAGCGCGCCTTCACACTGCAAACTCATGACTGAAGCTTCGAGCAAACTTAATGATTTTATTACTGAACAAAAAATAGCATTCAATGCTCCTCAGATACCTTTTGTGTCTAACGCAGACGCATCATTCATAAAAAATCCCGATGAGATAAGAAAATCCCTGATCAAACAATTAAGCTGTCCAGTATTGTGGGAAGACTCGATTAAGACAATATACGACTCCGGCATAAAGATATTCATTGAAGTAGGCCCCGGCAAAGTGCTTTCAGGACTTATGAAGAGAATTGTTCCTGATGCAGCTGTTTTCAATGTTGAAGATGCAGAAAGTCTAGATATGGCAGCCGAGGGAATAAAAAACATCCAGTCGTAGTCGTAGAAATAGTTTTAAGCCGATAAACCGATATTCATTTCTAAAACCTGATCATTATTTCTAAATTCTCTCTGCCTTCTGCCGTGTTTTTCTTCATCCTACCTCGCCTTGCAGTTTTTTATGCGGCTTGATACAATGCGGAGGAAGAAGGGGATCATGGCGTTGGAAGAAAGAAGATTAATAAGACGTAAAAAATAATAAACAACATTTGTACTTTTGTACAAGGTAAGCATGACCAAGATAAGTTTGAATAATAATAAGGATTCTTCTCTTCAGCGTAAGGATGAAGCTCAGCAAAAGGCTGACCGTATCCGCTTTTTTCAGGAAGAGTTGCAGTTTCTTGAGGGACAGGAGATACTCGTCCTTTCTGATGAGCAGAGGAAACGGCTTGTAACATACCACCATGAGACGCTGAAAGAGCTATCCCAGCAGTTCGACATAGACACGGATCATGTCCAGAAGCAAATGTCTACGGGAATGAGAATAGTCTCTTTTCTAGGTGCCCTAGCGCTGTCGGCAGCTGTATTTTTTTTCTTTTACCGGTTCTGGGGCCAACTATCTACTTCTATTCAAGTTGGGATTCTCATTGGAATACCCATTCTACTCACTTTAACAATGGAGATAGCAGCACGGTTTGAAAAAACGCTATATTTTACATCTCTCATCGGACTTGTTGCTTTCGCGTCTTTTGTTCTGAATTTAAGTTTGCTCGGTGTTATTTTTAACATTACACCAACGCAGAATGCCTTTCTTGCATGGGGTGTGTTCGCTCTAATACTTTCCTACACTTATGGACTTCGTCTCCTTCAAGTGGCAGGGATATTTTGCTTGTTTGGCTACCTATCAGCTACTGTAGGGACTTGGAGCGGCATGTACTGGTTATCCTTTGGAGAACGTCCTGAGAATTTCATAGTAGCGGGCTTTTGTATTACTGCTATATCTCTAGTCTCGCACCGCAGCTATCCCCGCTTCCCTGTCATGTATCGCCTTTTCGGTATGCTTTCTGTTTTTATCTCTATACTGGTACTGGCTAATTGGGGGAGAACTAGTTACATTATGATACCCCCTGAACAGGTGGAGAATATTTATCAAGGCGCAGGCTTTATTGTTGCCGGAATTACGATTTGGCTTGGTATTAGATACCACCATTCCGATGCAGTTAACCTTGGGAGTACTTTTTTCGTTATCTATCTTTACACTAAGCTCTATGACTGGTGCTGGAAGTGGATGCCTAAATATCTTTTTTTCTTGATTATCGGAACGATTGCTATTACATTTCTTATCGCCTTGAAAAGGCTCAGAGCACTCAGTAAGGAGGCTAGCCAATGAGAAAATATGGACTGCTAGGCGCGATAACGCTGTTGCTGATTGTCAATGCCTTTGTATTCGCAGGCATTTTAATTAATCGATCAGGTTCTCCTGAGGCAGCTATCGAACTTACAGAACGCGAGCTTCCCCTTGCCTATACCAGGGACGAGAATACTGGCATTTCTCTCTCTCTTAAGTATGATTATGATAGAGAATGGCTAGACAAAAAGAAGCTTATTGCCATAGGATTTGACTGCAGTGTACCAGAAGGAAGCCCTGAGGCCGACATTTTCTATAGGCATGTGCTGCCGCATAAGACCTATGCAGTTTTCGAATATGATGGTGAGACATGGAAACGATGGATAGAGAAACAAGAAAAATTGATTGCAGATCTCGAAAAAAAAATAAGGCAGGGAAAATCAGATAAAGAAGAATTAGGAAGGCTTCAGACGAGGTTTAAGCGAGATATAAAAACCAGAACACGTCTTTTTCCTATTGATGCAGACAATGACCCTGTTGCGCTTAGGAACCGCTATCCTGACAATAGCCGTTTTATTATTCTTCCTGTTGTTGTCAGAATGAATTATTATTTTACTTCGTATGAGAACAAAAAAAGTCCCAAAAAAATAATCGGATTTCTGACAGATGTGCTTGTTGATAGCATCCATGTGCCTCTGGGTAAACGTTCCTTGCTGGAACCTCTTCGTTATAAAGAGAAACGTGAGTATTACACCGAAAAAATAACAGAGCCGAGATATGTCGTAAAACTACACTTTGGTAAGCGATACGAGCCATGGGTTGTCGATGTCAGACAGATAAAAAATAGCAAAAATTAGTATGGAAAATAATCAGCTTCACTACCCATTTTCCTTCAGCATCGCACAACGAAAACTTTTACACAAATTGTCCTGCTGCGAAGCCGGATGACCACGCCCACTGAAGATTGTATCCTCCAAGATGACCTGTGACATCAACAACCTCTCCGATAAAATAAAGTCCCGACACTTTCTTTGCCTCCATTGTTTTTGAGGACAGCTCATTTGTGTCGATGCCGCCTGCTGTAACTTCTGCTTTTTTATATCCTGCTGTTGATTCTGGTTTAATTACCCATCTATGTAAATTTTCTTCAATCTTTATTAATTCTTTTTCGCTGTAAGAATTCATAGCGCGTGACTGGATATGTGTTTCGCACCAAATTTTGCAGAAGCGTTTAGGAAGATATAAAGAAAGCAGTGTGCTTAGCTCCATCTTGCTTGTGCGTTTAGACATTAAGATATCATGGGCATTTTTTTCTGGGGAAAGATTTATGATGATATCATCGCCTTTGTTCCAGTATGATGATGCCTGAAGTATCGCAGGCCCGCTTAAACCTGAATGTGTAAAAAGAACCTGTCCTGAGAATTGTTTTTTATTGCAGGTGACAAATGCATCAAATGATGTTCCGCTTAGGTCTCTGAATTTCTGTTGGTCTTTCTGACTAAATAAAAGCGGAACGAGCGCAGGTCTTGGTTTTATAATATTAAGACCGAATTGTCTTGCGATTCTAAATCCAATGTCTGTTGCGCCGAGTTCTGGATATGAAAGTCCGCCTGTTGCAATAACCAGAGATTCTGTCTGTATCTGTCCGAGATTTGTTGAGATCAGAAAACCGGATTGTTTTGAAATTTTATCAATCTTGGAATCAAGTTTTATTTCTACACCAGCATCATTGCATTCTTTTAAGAGCATCTTGATTATATCTGTGGAAGTCTGTCTGCAGAATATTTGTCCTTTTTCTTTTTCATAATATTCAATGCCATGTTTCTTTACCATTGCTGTAAAATCATTTGGAGTAAATCTGGCAAGTGCTGATCTGCAGAAGTGCGGATTGTCCGATATATAATTTTCATAATCTATATTTAAGTTAGTGAAATTGCATCTTCCACCTCCAGATGCCTTTATCTTTTTCGCGGGCTTCTCAGAATGATCGATAACAAGTACTTTCCGGCCGCGCTTGCCTGCTTCGGCTGCGCACATTAGGCCTGAAGCGCCTGCACCTATGATCACTGCATCTTTCTCGATAATTTTCATTGTTGGTCTAAAACTTACTAAAACCTTTAATTAAAAACATTATAATATACAATGTCTCTTAAGAATAAAAAGCAGGTCATAAGCTGGTGCTTATTTGATTTCGCCAATTCAAGCTATTCTGCAGTCATAGCTGCTGTTATCTTTCCTGTTTATTATGCAAACCAGATCGTGGGCAATGATGCAGGTCTTGGTGATCTTTGGTGGGGAAGGGTCATTTCATTAAGCATGGCATTTATAGTGCTCACATCTCCATTTATCGGCGGCATGGCTGATTTTGGCGGAATAAGAAAAAGACTACTCTTTGCATACACTGCTTTATGCATCCTGTCAGTTTCTTTATTGTCTTTTGTTCAAAAAGGAATGGTGATAGAAGGCTTTGCACTTGCAGTGCTTGCGAATATCGGCATGGAAGGCGGACTTGTATTTTATAATTCATTTCTCCCTGAGATTTCCGAGAAAAAATATCAGGGCAGGGTCTCTTCATGGGGATTCGGGATCGGTTATGCTGGTTCTATATCAGCTCTTGTTTTTGCTTTGATGCTTATAAATAAGGGTTTTTTTAACTACACTTGGTTTATGGTCTCTGTTTTTTTTGCATTGTTTTCTATCCCTGCTTTTTTATTTCTGCCTGAAGATAAGAGACATGGATTCGGAAAGATTATGAGTTCGTCATTGAAAGGCATGAGATACACATGGAATACATTCAAAAAAATCTGGTCGGAAAAAGAGATGAGAAAATTTTTAATAGCTTATCTGTTTTACGAAGACGGAGTTAATACTGTGATTGTTTTTTCGAGCATATTTGCTGCAACTACACTTGGATTTAACACGCAGGAACTTATAATGCTTTATATTTTTATTCAGGTTACAGCCTTAACAGGCGCATTTATTATGGCAAAGCCTGTTGATTCATGGGGTCCGAAAAAAATTGTTACTCTGTCTTTGGTAATGTGGTCGATAGTTTCGGTATCTGCTTATTTTGTGCAGACCAAATCAGAATTCTGGCTTGTTGCTTTTATTGCAGGTTTTGGTCTCGGCAGTGTGCAGGCAGCATCCCGTGCTTTTTTTACTCAGTTTATTCCTGACGGCCATGAATCCGAATATTTCGGCGTATATTCGATGGTGGGGAAATCCTCTGCAGTATTCGGCCCTTTGGTGTTTGGTTATATGTCTTCTTTATACGCGAGCCAGCGTCTGGCAATTTTGGCTGTGGCTGGTTTTTTTACTGCAGGACTTGTTATTCTCCAGTTTGTAAAAGGCGGCAGACCTAATGTTAAGAAGAGCCTGATACCTTTTTTTGACTGAGTCTTTAAAAATATATTGACGATAAATTTTAGAAATGTCATATTGTTGACATGCTGGAAACAGTACTTATCATCGATGATGACGACGCTGTCAGAGATATCCTCAAAGAACATCTTGGAGATGAGGGCTATGATGTTATTTCCTGCTCAAATGCTTATAGCGGTTTAGAGATATTTCGAAGCTTCAAGGTTGATCTTGTTATGCTGGATCTTGTTATGCCTGATACAAACGGTATTGAGGTTTTAAAAAAGATCAAGAAATTAAATCCCCGTTCTGTAGTGATTATGATGACTGCCTATGGCAGTATTGAAAATGCTGTCGATGCCATGAGGTCAGGGGCGTTTGACTATATTACAAAACCTTTTAATCTTGACGATGTTTCATTTGCTGTAAAAAGAGGGATAGAAGTGAGCAGACTTGAGAAGGAGAATATTGATCTGAAAAAACATTTAAAACAAAAATGTGGTGTCGAAAATATAATCGGTGATTCTAGTGCAATGCAGAATATTTACAGCCTTATTGATAAGGTTGCTCCAAGTGACAGCACGGTTTTAATTCTTGGTGAGAGCGGAACAGGCAAGGAACTAATTTCAAATACAATTCATTATAACAGTGACAGAAGCTCTAAGCCCATTGTTACAGTCAACTGCAGCGCAATCCCTCACGAACTTCTTGAAAGCGAACTTTTTGGCCATGAAAAGGGAGCATTTACTGGCGCATTTACAACAAAGAAAGGCAAATTTGAAATTGCAGACGGAGGAACAGTCTTTCTTGATGAGATAGGCGATATAAGTTTTAGCCTGCAGGTAAAACTTCTGAGATTTTTGCAGGAAAGAACGTTTGAGAGAGTCGGAGGAAATAAAACAATAAAGGTTGATGTAAGAATAATTGCAGCAACGAATAAGAATCTTGAGGAAGAGGTTATGGCCGGCAGATTCAGGGATGATCTTTTCTACAGGCTTAATGTGATTCCTGTAATTCTTCCCTCTGTAAAAGAGCGTAAGGAGGATATTCCCTTGCTTTGTAACTATTTTATAAATAAATACTGTCAAAAACGAAAAATCCCAATATTGGAAATAAGCAGTGAAGCGATGGCTGCTCTAACAAACTACTCATGGCCTGGCAATGTAAGGGAGATTGAGAATCTGATTGAGAGACTGGTTGTTTTAAAAAATGATGATATTATTGTGCTTTCGGATTTACCACAGAAGATAGCAGGGACGTCAAGCCATGGCAGTATTGAAAAGCCTCATTACAATCATATCCCTGAGAAGGATATAGATTTTGAAAAATGCATTCAGGATTATGAAAAACATCTTATAACACATGCCCTGAAATCAGAGAAAGGGAATAAAAGTCAGGCTGCAAAACTGCTGAATATAAAGAGAACAACTCTAATAGAAAAAATTAAAAGGCTGAATATACAAAAATAAATTCCGCTGTCATTTTTCTGACAAAATAATCTGTACTAATTTCAGTCTAGCCATTTATTTGACATAAAATCCCGCTATTCTTAGAAAAAGTTCTTTAGAATCAAAGTGCAATAAATTGGCATGGTTTTTTCTAGTGTTATATGAAGTATTCCTTACCTTTCACAAAAAACAGCTCAAAGGGAGAAAAAGCGTCCAATGATATTCGAAGATATGACTTGCCAAAAATCTGAAGAAGATATCGAAGCAATAGTAAGTCATTATCTTCCTAAAATTAAATATTATGCATCTAAATTGTCATTTAATCTTCCTTCAGGACTCAGCGAGGAAGACCTGGTAAGTGCAGGCGTTGCAGGGCTATTAGAGTCAATGAAGCGCTATGATTCAAAAAGAGAAGCATCTCTAAAAACTTTCTCAGATTGCAGAATTAAAGGTGCGATAATAGATGAGATCAGGGCGATGTTGTGGACCTCGAGGGATGCGAGAAAAAAAATTTCTAATCTCAGAACAGCATGCCAATCACTTGCAGATAAATTTTCAAGACCTCCAACAGACTGCGAGATTACAGATGAATTAGGGATTAGTTTCAAAAAATTAAATAAAATATATTTTGCATCGCATATGAATAATATTCAGAGTTTAAATGAGACCATAACCGGCAATGAGGGGGAAACAAAGGAAATCATTGATTACTTATCCACAGATGATAATAATCCCTTTGAAGTGCTCGAAATAAAACAGTCTCGAATGAGACTCGAATCCGAAATAAGAAAACTCCCTTTCAGGGAAAAGTTGATAATTCTTCTTTATTACTATGAAGAACTTAGGCTGAAGGATATATCAAAGATCATGAGAGTAACTGAATCCAGGATATGCCAGATATTAAATAACGCTTTAAGTAGACTGAAAGAAAATATAAGTGATACAGCATTGCTGACTTAGCCGACTAAGGATAATTAAGCTGCAGTCTTTGAATTGCAACGGCCTTCCCAGTGTCTTTGTTTACCTCAACAATTACAGCAGAGAATATCCCTTGCCCCTGAGCTGTTGCAAATTTCATCGGCATCTGTTTGAGAAAACGTTCTATAATCTGCTCAGTCTCAATTCCTATTACGGAAATTGACGGGCCTGTCATCCCAACATCAGTGATATATGCTGTCCCATTGGAAAGTATCTTTTCATCAGCAGTCTGTATGTGCGTGTGTGTTCCAAGTACTGCACTGACCTTGCCGTCAATAAAATAACCAAATGCAACTTTTTCAGATGTGGCTTCAGCATGAAAATCAACGATAATTATTTTTGCGGATTTCTGGACAAGTTCAATTTCTTTCTCGCCAGTCCTGAAGGGACAGTCAAGGTTTGACATGAAGACTCTCCCAGAGATGTTTATAACACCAATTTTTGTGCCGTCAGGTACTGTGTGGACAAAACTCCCGTAGCCCGGGACGCCAGGAGGATAATTTACAGGTCTTATTACTCTGTTCTCTTTTGTGATATATGTAAGAGATTCCTTTTTATCCCATATATGATTGCCTGTGGTAATAACATGAACTCCATAGTTAAAAAGCTCTTCTGCTGTCTGTTCTGTTATTCCAAAGCCGCCTGCTGCATTCTCTCCATTTGCAATAACAACATCGATCTTATACCTGTCAACAAGGTTGGGCAGAAGCCCTTTGAGAGTGACCCTGCCCACCTTGCCGACGATATCACCAATAAATAATATTTTCATATTAAGAAGTTTTTAGTTAAAAGTTATTAATATCTTACTTTTAACTTATTTTGCGTACTCCACATGCCGCGATTCTCTTATAACCGTAACTTTTATCTGTCCAGGATATGTCAATTCTGATTCAATTTTTTTTGCCAGTTCTTTGGAAATTACTGAAGACATCTCATCATTTATATCCTCTGGTTTTACAATTATTCTGATCTCTCGGCCTGCCTGTATGGCATAGCATTTTTCAACACCTTTGTATGACATTGCCATTTGTTCGAGCTGTTCCAGTCGTTTGAGGTAACCTTCGATGCTTTCTCTTCTTACACCTGGTCTTGCGGCTGAGAGCGCATCAGCAGCGCCTACAAGCGCAGCCTCTGGCGTTATTGGATCTCCTTCTCCATGGTGAACAAGGATTGCATTTACAACCTTAGGATTTTCACCGTATTTTTTTGCCAGTGTTGATCCTATTTCTTGATGAGAGCCTTCAATCTCATGATCTACAGCTTTGCCTATGTCATGGAGCAGTCCTGCTCTCTTTGCCAGCTTAATATCAACTCCCAGCTCTCCTGCCATGATCCCTGACAGATATGCTACTTCCATTGAATGCTGGAGAACAGGCTGCCCGTAAGATGTCCTGTATTTGAGCCTTCCGAGCAGCTTGATTATCTCAGGATGAATCCCTGAGAGTCCAAGATCAAAAACAGCTTTTTCTCCCTCTTCTCTGATAGTTGTATCTACTTCTTTTTTCACCTTTTCGACTATCTCCTCGATTCTTGTTGGATGGATTCTGCCGTCATTTATAAGACGCTCGAGTGAAAGTCTTGCAATCTCTCTTCTTACAGGATCAAATGCAGAGAGGGTAACAACTTCCGGGGTATCATCGACGATAAGATCAACTCCTGTTGCTGCTTCAATTGCGCGTATATTTCTGCCTTCTCTTCCGATTATTCTTCCTTTCATTTCATCATTCGGAAGAGTTACGGCAGAGACCGTTGCGTCAGCCACATAATCGCTTGAAAATCTCTGAACAGCGAGGCTGATAATTTCTTTTGATTTTTTTTCAGCAGTATCTTTTGCTTCATCCTCAATCTTTTTTGCAAGTTTTGCCGCTTCAAAACGCGATTCTTCTTCAATCCTCTTAAAAAGCTCATCCTTTGCTTGAGCGGAAGTTATTCCGGAAATCCTTTCCAGCTGTAAAGTCTGCTCTTTTATTAGCTGATTGTACTGATTTTCTTTTTCGTATATTGCACGTTCTTTAGCGTTAAAATCTTTTTCTCGTTTGTTTAGCTCCTGTTCTCTTTTCTCGATCTGATCAAGTTTTCTTTCGATTGTTTCTTCTTTTTGCCTCAGTCTTTTTTCAAGTTGTGTGAGTTCAAAACGTTTTTCTTTTAGTTCTTTTTCTGCCTCGGATTTAGCTTGATACAGAATATCTTTTGCCTCTAATGCAGCTTCCTTTCTTATTGCCTCTGCATCTCTTTTTGCCTCGCCAAGCAGTTTTTCTTTCTGCTTTTCAAGCTCAAGCCTTTGAGGTTTAATAGAATTTCTGTATATAAGGCTCAGGATTGTGCCGACAGCAATGCCGATACCAATGGCAAGCAGTATCATATAAGTTGTATCAACCATTGGATTGTATCCTCCTCATTATCTTTTATTTAATAACCACTAAATCCCTTACATAAAATTAAGGCGTGGTGGAAATCCATTTTTGCAAAAATATAATTCAATTGGACATAAGAAATATTTATTCTTATGCTCTTTAGGCAGGAATGACTGGTTTTAAGTTTCTGTTAGGGTAATGAGGAAGTTTTCTTGCAGGAAACAATCCCCTGCGCTGAATTTATCCTAAGATCCCGACTGATGGATCTATTTTCTGAACCCTTTATATTTAAATCTTTCAGAAACAAACTTGTCATTCTAAAACCTGCCTAATTTTATTTACATTTGCAGGCCAGCTTAGTGTTAATTGTAAACCCGCCCTGCCGTGTAAATGGAGAATTAGATCCGCCCGCTGTTACAGGTGGGTGCTCTAAAGGATGCTTCAGGCTTTCTCATCTGATGATGAGACATGCACACCGCAATCCTCACTCGAGCTCCCCAAAAATCTAATTTGCCGGATCAACTTTTCCACCTAGCACTAACAGGGCAGGAAGTATAGCTGACCCATTACATAAAATATTTATACCAAAAATGGGGGATTAAGGCAAGGACAAAATAATAAACCCTTAGTTTTTAGCTTGTATTAAAAAATAAATTTGCATAGACTATTTGATAAATTGCTATGGGTATAATAGGTATGGTATTGGCTGGCGGAGAGAACAAAAGGATACCTGTACTTAAGGGCCACATTGAAATTAACGGGACAAGAATAATTGATTCCAGTATCAGGCTGCTGAAAGATTTTTTCAGGAAGATTGTTATAAGTACAAATAGCCCTGAGCATTATTTCTATTGCGGTCTGCCAATGATAGGAGATGTTCTAAAAGAAAGGGGACCGGCAACCGGAATATATTCGGTGCTAAAAAGCACAGGTGCTGAAGCAGTATTTGTTGTTGCATGCGATATGCCTTTTGTGCATTCTGATATGGTATCATTACTCGTCGGGAGTTATAAATCAGACTGCAAAGGAAGACATGCTGTTGTGCCAATTTTTGATAATAAGCCGGAGCCTTTGCTGGGGATTTATTCGAAAAGCACAGTTAATGTGATACAGAGCTGCATTAAGGAAGGGCGCAGGAGTCTAAGAGAGATGTTGAAACAGATGGATGTTTTATATATAAAAGAAAAGGATGTCAGGTCAGTTGACCCTGACGGAAGGTCGTTCATTAATATTAATACAATGGAAGATCTAAATAAAACTATAGGAGGATGAAGATATGTTTGGATTAGGCATGCAGGAATTGATAGTCATTATGATAATCGTTGTCGTGCTTTTTGGTGCAACAAGGCTTCCGCAGCTTGGTGAAGGGATAGGAAAGGCAATAAGAAATTTCAAAAAATCAATGTCAGACCAGGAAGAGATAGACGTTACCCCTAAAAAGTCTGATTCAGAAGAAAAAAAAGAAGAAAAAAAATAACAGCAGGGTTATAGGGAGACATCTGATTTGGACAGAGGACCAATAGCAGAAGTAGACCTTGAAGCCATATCGAAGAATTACAGGACTGCAAAAAAAATAACAAAAGGCAGACCGGTAATAGCTGTTGTTAAGGCAGATGCCTATGGTCATGGGGCGATTGAGGTCTCAAGGAAACTGGTAAAAGAAGGAGTCTCACAGCTTGCAGTGGCATATACCTCTGAGGCTGTTGCATTAAGACATGCAGGTATAAAAGTCCCTCTTTTAGTGTTTTTTGACAGACAGGATATTGACGATTACTTTCGATATAATCTCACCCCTGTGATATATGACGCTAAGACTGCCTTGATATTTTCCAGAGCAGCAAAGAGCTTAAAGAAAACTATTAATGTCCATCTTAAAATTGATACAGGTATGGGGAGGATGGGTTTCGACAGCGATTGTATAATGACCAAAATAAAGACTATTGCTGGAATGGATTTTTTGAATATTACAGGTTTTATGAGCCATTTTTCGGATGCAGACCTTTCTGATAAATCTTATGCTCTAAGGCAGCTAGAGCTTTTTGCCTCTGTAAAAAAATCCCTGCAAAAAAAAATTATGAAGTCCGCTGTTTTTCATATTGCAAACAGCGCTGCTGTGCTTTCTTTTAAAGACGCATATCTTGATGCAGTAAGGCCGGGAATAATGCTTTATGGATGCTCTCCAATTCAGAATGAAGCGTATGCTTTTTTAAAACCGGCAATAACTGTAAAAACTAATATTCTGTCTTTGCGAAAGTTCAACAAAGGCAAGTCAGTGGGCTACGGAAGAACATTCATAACTGTGCGGGACAGTATGATAGCAGTTTTGCCTGTCGGGTATGCTGATGGTTATACAAGAGCGCTCTCAAATAACTCAGATGTCCTTGTACACGGGAAGCGCGCGCCTGTGGTTGGCAGAATATGTATGGATACTATGATGGTGGATGTAACTGGAATAAAAGACGCATCAGAAGATGATGAGGTTGTTTTGCTTGGAAGCCAGAAAAAATCTTTTATATCAGCTTCAGAGCTTGCAGCAAAGGCAGGTACAATATCCTACGAGATACTTACTTCATTAGGCAATAAATCCAGAAGGATATATGTTGATGGCAACTAATTATATAGTAAGAGGGATCGAATTTGTAGGCAGGTTTATCACATCGCTTGGTGACAAGCTTATATTTATAGCTGAGGTAACCGGAAGCGTGATACTTCTTTTCATATCAGCATTAAAACAGATGATAATCCCGCCATTTGAAGTAAAAAACACACTAAAGCAAATAATAGAAATAGGTATTAAATCAATGCCTGTTGTTTTTATCACCGCCATATTTACAGGAATGGTTCTTGCGCTTCAAAGCTATACAGGATTCAAAAGATTCAGCGCAGAGTCAATGGTAGGCACTGTTGTTGCCCTTTCAATGACACGCGAGCTTGGCCCTGTGTTAACAGGACTAATTGTTGCCGGAAGAGCTGGCGCTTCAATGGCTGCAGAGCTTGGCACAATGCGTGTTACAGAACAGATTGATGCTCTGGAAACCCTTGCAACTAATCCCGTGAAATATCTTATTGTTCCTAGAATGGTAGCAGGTATTATAATGCTTCCATCTCTTGCAGTCATATCAGATTTTATAGGGATTATCGGCGGCTATTTTGTAACAGTTAAAGTTCTTGGTGCAAATTCAGCTGTTTACTGGAAAAAGACATGGGATTACCTTGAACTTAGTGATATGTATAATGGACTTATAAAGGCATGTTTTTTTGGTTTGGCCATTGCTATAATAAGCTGCTACAAGGGTTTTTATACAAAGGGAGGCGCTGAAGGCGTCGGCAAGGCTACAACCGGAGCTGTTGTTATGTCATCAATGACAATACTTATATCGGATTATTTTTTATCAGTATGGCTATTCCAATAGGAGAAATTTATAATATCAGTTTATTATGATAGAGATAAGAGATTTACATAAAACATTCGGCAAGAACCATGTATTGAGAGGCACCAATCTCAAGGTAGAAAAAGGCGAGAGCATGGTAGTAATAGGAGGGAGCGGTTCAGGAAAGAGTGTTTTAATTAAACATATAATAGGAACCCTCAAGCCTGACAGCGGTTCAATATTAATTGACGGTGTTGATATAGCAGGTCTTAATGATAATGAACTCAATGAAGTAAGAAAAAGATTTGGCATGCTTTTTCAGATGGCAGCGCTTTTTGATTCGATGAAGGTCTGGGAAAATGTTGCTTTTGTATTAATGAGACACGGCAAATTAAAAGAAAAAGACGCAAGGGAAATAGCCAGCGAGAAACTCAGGATGGTCGGGCTGGTTGGAGTTGAGGACATGATGCCGTCTGAGCTTTCAGGTGGCATGAAAAAAAGAGTCGGGCTTGCAAGGGCAATTGCGCATGAACCGGAAATATTGCTGTATGACGAGCCTACAACAGGGCTTGATCCTATAATGGCTGATGCAATCAATGATCTGATAGTTGAGATGAAAAAGAGGCTTACTATAACATCTGTTACAATAACTCATGACATGCACAGCGCTTACAAGATAGCAGACAGGATTGCTATGCTGTACTTAGGCGAGATTATTGAGACAGGAACACCTGAACAGATAAAGAACACAGAGAATCCAATAGTCAGACAGTTTGTAACAGGAAGTGCTGTCGGACCCATTACCATAGAAGGAGTAACTGCATGAAGGTTTCTACAGAATTAAAAGTCGGAGCTTTTTCTCTTATGATACTTGCAATCATGACCTACATGACATTCAAGGTAGGAGGTTTTGACTGGGCAAAGAAAAAAGGCTATGCCCTTCATGCTGAATTCAAAAATATCGGCGGTCTAGATGAAAAGACAAGAATCAAGGTGGCTGGGGTAGATTCAGGAATTATTGAAAAGATACAGCTTAAAGATGGAAAAGCATGGCTTACAATCAGGGTTGATAAAGATACCCCTGTATATACAGACGCTTCTGTTGGAGTGAAGTCAACGGGAATGCTTGGCGATAAATATATTGAACTTAAAACCGGTTCTCAAAAACCTGAACTCAAGGATGGAGATACTATTAAGAATGTAATAGAGTTTGTCGATATAGATGAACTTGTTAAAAATTTCAGCAAGCTTGCGTCTAATCTTGATGAGTCGTTTGGCTCGCCTGAATCCAAAGGCGCACTTAAAGAATCTATCCAGAATTTAAAACATATTACAGCAAGCCTGAAAGATGCAATATCAGTAAATGACAAGAAACTGAGAATAGTTCTGGACAACATAGAGAATTTCACTGCCGCTCTAAAAAAAGACGGCCCTGAGCTTGTTGCTGACCTCAGCAAAGCAACAAAGGAGCTTAAGGGGATGATAGAAGAAAACAGGGGGCATGTAAAGAGCGCTGCTGAAAATATCGATGTTATCACACAGAAGATTGCCAAGGGTGAAGGCACGATCGGCAAGCTTGTAAAGGATGACAGACTTTACGAATCATTCAATAAAGCCGCAGAAGGGGTTAACAAAACTCTGAGCGCAGTAGAGAGATTCAGGACATTTATTACATTCCAGGGAGATTATCTCACAAAAGCCAAGGATTCGAAAGGAGCCTTTACTCTTACACTTCAGCCAAAACCAGACAAATATTATATTTTTGGTATTGTCAGCGATCCTGTTGGTAAGATTACGACAACTGAGACTAACTCAACAGTCGGAGGTGTTACGACCTATACTAAGACAGAAGAGATTAAGAAGAGAATGGAATTTACGGCTCAATTTGCAAAAAAGTTTGAAAACCTTGCCTTAAGAATAGGTCTTTTTGAAAGCACATTCGGCGTTGGAGCGGATTATTTTTTTCTTAAAGACAAGGCAAAGATGTCTGTCGATATATGGGATTTTTCAAAAGACGAAGAAGACGCAAAAAATCCTCATGTTAAAGTAGGGATAGATTATTTTTTATTTAAGAACATTTTTGTTTCTGCGGGCGGTGATAATCTTCTTAATGCTAAACGCCGCGGCGCTTACATAGGAACTGGTGTAAGATTTGAAGACGAGGATATAAAGTATCTCTTTGGCACGCTTCCCAGAATAAAATAAAAAAGAATTAAGCTTTGCAGTTTTTGAAAGTTTCTTTGGACAGAGGCGACAGAGCAGTCAGCTCTTTTATTATCCCGGGCATGACTTCAAGGATTTTATCAATATCTTCTTCTGTATTGTAACGGCTTAGAGAAAATCTAATTGAACCGCGTATTGATTGAGGCGGTATCTTCATTGCCTTAAGCACATGTGAAGGATCAGGAGAACCTGCTGTGCATGCAGAGCCTGATGATGCGCATATGCCGTGCGCATTTAATTTCAGCAGGATCGCTTCTCCTTCAATATAGTTAAAACTTATATTTGTTGTGTTGGGCAGTCTGTTATTAATATCTCCGTTTACACTTGACTCAGGGCATGTTTTCAATAACCCGTTTTCGAGTTTGTCGCGAAGATATTTTAAATAAATTATTTCATTCGCAAGATTCCTGATAGCAAGTTCACATGCTTTCCCAAATCCTATTATAGATGCAACATTTTCTGTTCCTGAACGCCTGCCTTGCTCCTGATGCCCTCCTATTATATATGGATAAAACTTTGTGCCTTTCCTGACATATAATGTGCCTACTCCTTTGGGAGCATGGAGTTTATGCCCTGAGATTGATAACATATCAACATCAAGATTTTTTAAATCTATCGGAATTTTCCCTGCTGCCTGGACAGCATCAGTGTGAAATATTATGCCTTTGCCTCTTAGCATCTCCCCGATTTCTTTAATTGGGAATATAGTTCCAGTTTCGTTGTTTGCAAACATTATTGATACGATTGCGGTATCTTTTGTAATTGCGGATATTATATCTTCAATTCTTAGCTGCCCTGAACGATCAACCGGTATAAATGAAACACGATATCCTTTTTTTTCAAGATGCTTGCAAAAATTCATGACAGCAGGATGTTCGACAGCAGATGTAATAACATGCTTTTTGTCCGGACCGCATTCCAGAGTGCTCATAAGTGCGGTATTATCACTCTCAGTTCCGCAGCTTGTAAAAATTATTTCCTCTGGTTCTGCGCCAATAAGTTCAGCGACTTTTGAGCGCGCATTCTCTATTTTTGCATGTACCTGCGAGCCGAATGTATGAATGCTTGAAGGATTGCCGTAAAGCTCCCTGAGATAAGGCAGCATTGCATCTACAACCTCGGGTGCAACCCCTGTTGTTGCATTGTTGTCCAGATATATGACTTTTGTGGTGTTAATCATATCAAAATAATACGCCCTTTGTTGAAAGTATTAAATTTTCCGTATGAATATTATATATGCATTGAAAATATTTTCCACTTGAAAAATCTTTCAGAATTTGATTAAATATTACAATATGATAAAGAAAATAATCATAGGCATTGTTATTTTTGTTTTTCTCGCAATAGCAGGAGTTGTCCTGTTCTTTCCTCTGGACTCGGTTGTAAAGAAAGCTGTTAATGATGCAGTCGGTCCTGCTGTGACCCTGAAATCAGTTAAATTTGGCTGGAATGGAATTGTTGTTGCAGGGATTCAGGTAAAGACAGTGCATAAGACTGATTTTCTCAAAGTTGAAGACCTGACGGTTAGACCATCTTTATGGGATCTGTTGGGCGGAAAACTTGTTATTAATATGATACAGATAAATTCTCCTGTGGTCAGGCTTCAAAGAACCAAAGACGGTAAATTCCTGATGCCTGATATAAAGAAAAAAGAAAGCGCAAAAGAGAAGGAGATGGTCAAAAAGCAGGATGCAGGAAAAGCGCTGCCTGTTCTGGTAAAGAAGTTTGAACTTAATAATGGCCAGATAATTTTCATCGATGATGTAAAAGGTGTTGCCCTTAATATTACTGAATTATTTGTCAAAGCAAAGAGCAATGAATCGGGCGAGACCACGGCCGATGTTTCTGCGAAACTGCCGTCAAATGGAGCTTTTAAAGTAAATTCAAAAGGAAATATTCTTACCAGAAAATTCAACGGTAACCTTTCGGTCAATAATCTCGATATAGCGCTTTTTAAAAAATATGTCGAGAATACAGCTGATATTAATAAAGGCAGGGTAGATTTTAATTCCAAGTTTGACATAAACAATACTTACCTTAATAAAACCCCATCAGTCATAAAGATCACGGATATTGATGTGAAAAGCAAGGGCAGTTTTATGGGAGTATCTGCGCCTTTAGTGCTTGATCTTCTAAAGAAAAAAGGATCGATTGATCTTCAGTTTAATGTATGGGGAGAATTTAATAACCTGAAACATGATTTGAAAGAGGCATTGACTAAAAAGATTTTGGAGGAAGGAACTAAGAATCTTTCTCCTGAAAAAATAGAAGGCACAATTAAAGACATAAAAGGACTGTTTCCAAAAAAGAAATAGTTTTTTTTATTCTGTATTTTGAATTTATCCGATTAAAATTTTCTGGCAGTTTTCAGAGGCTTTTTTAATATCCCATCTGTTTTTATCTCTATCGCCGACAATATTGCTTATGCCTCTTATCTCAAGCATTGGTATCCCATGAATAACACAGACTTGTGCAATTGCAGCGCCTTCCATATTTTCGCATATAACATTAAATCTCTTTTCAAGCTCCTTTGCCCGTTTAAGAGTGCCTGTTATAGAAGACATTGTAAGAAATGCTCCGGTTTTTGTTTTTTCAGGTAATAACAATTT